>JAEUMC010000470.1 GCA_016793415.1 Devosia sp.
ATTTCGGCTTCCACAACATGGTGGTTGCACCAGATGCCGCTGTCATCGGTGTGTTCGACTACGACGAAGCCTCGCTCACCGACCGGCACTACGACTTCCGCTACCTGCTGCTCGACGACCGCGACGACACGCTGCTGGTCACCGCCATCGAAGCCTACCAAGCCGCGGGCGGCCCGCCGATCGACCTCGCCCGTATCCGCCTCCTCAACGCGGCCTCGGCAATCGCCTTCCTCGCCCTGCGCGGCGATGCTGCACCGGAAGAGAAGCCGGCCGGCCGGACGCTCGCCGAAGACCTGCGCTGGACCCGCATGGCGCTCGAGCGCGCCGGTTAGCCCCGCGCGCCGATGTCGCATCGCAGGCGGGCTCGGGCGTGCGCACATTGAGCTTATGCGAGCCCGACCGTTTCAGCTGCCGCTCACCAGCCTGCTGCGCAAGCGCATCGGACCGGGCGACTTCGTCGACTCCTACGCCATCCCGCTGGCCGAGCCTGAGCTGACGCCGGTAGAACTGGCGGCCCGGCTGGCCGTCATGCCGGAATGGGTGAACGGCCTGCTCTGGCTGCGCAACCGGCTGGTAGCGCCGCTCGGGTTGAAGACCGGTGCCAGCCTGCCGCCGACGCCTCTCCATCCCGAGGTTGGCGATTATGTCAGTTTCTTCCGGCTTGACGAGCTGTCGCCCAACGAGGCGATCCTCGGCGAAGACGACCGGCATCTCGATTTTCGCGTGTCGGTGCTGAAGACTGCAGGGCCCGAGCCGTTGGCGGCCCTCTCGACCTGGGTCCACCCGCACAACCTCGGCGGCCGACTCTATCTGTGCGGCGTGATGCCGTTCCACAAGTTGATCATCAGGCGCATGCTCGCCAACGTTGCCGCCTGAGCAAGCCGACCCTAGGCCCGCTCCCCCGCCGCCAGCCGCGCCAGGTATTGGTGGACGAAGGCGATTGCCATGCTGCCTTCTCCCACTGCTGCGGCAACCCGCTTGACCGGGCTGAAGCGGACGTCGCCGCAGGCAAATATCCCGGGCACGCTCGTCTCGAGCAGATACGGATCACGCTCTTCCGGCCAGCGGCCGGCTCGCTTCAGGTCTTCGCCAGTCAGCACATAGCCGCGGGCATCGCGCACCACGTCGGCCGGCAGCCACTCGGTTTCGGCGTCGGCGCCGATGAACACGAACAGCCCGGCGCTCTCCTCGCGCCGCACCACGCCATCGCGCGCGTCAACCACCTCGATCGCGGTGAGATGGCCGTCGCCATGCGTCGCCCGCACCTCGCTGTGCAGCGCTACCCTGATATTGGCTTTGCTGCGCACCTGCTCGATCAGGTATTGCGACATGCTCTTTTCGAGCGAGTCTCCGCGCACCAGCAGCGTTACCGTCCGCGCGTGGTTGGCAAAGAACATGGCCGCCTGGCCTGCCGAGTTGCCGGCGCCGATCAGGTGGATGTCCTGCCCCTGCGTGGTCGAGGCCTCGCTACGCGCCGCGCCATAATAGATGCCCTTGCCGATCAGCCGCTCGAAGCCCTCGATCGCCACGCGCCGCCAGCTGACGCCGGTCGCCAGGATGATGGTTTTCGCCCGGATCTGCTCGCCGCCATCGAGCTCGATGAGGCGGGCCGCCGGGTCGATCCGCTCGATGCGCCGGGTGATCACCACTTCGGCGCCCAGCCGTTTGGCCTGCTGCAGCGCCCGGCTCGCCAGTTCGTCGCCAGAGATACCGCCCGGAAAGCCGAGATAGTTCTCGATGCGCGACGAGGTCCCTGCCTGTCCGCCCGGCGCCTCGCGCTCGATCACCAGGGTTTTCAGCCCTTCCGACGCGCCATAGACGGCCGCAGCGAGCCCGGCCGGACCACCGCCGACAATGACGGTGTCATAGGTCTCTGCCTTCGCGCGGGTATCGAGATCGAGCGCCTCGGCCAGTTGCCGCAGTTGCGGCTGCGCCATGGTCGGGCCATCGGCGATCTGCACCGCCGGCAGCCGCGTCGGCAGGTCTCCCACCCAGCGGCCGGGCAGTTCGGGCGCATCGGGTGTGAAGGCATCGAACAGGATCCGGTTGCTCGCGAGGAACCGCCGCAGCGCCAGGCACTCCGGATCCCAGCGCTCGCCGACGATCACCACCTTGCTGCGACGGGCATTGGCCATGATGCTCTGCAGCCCGCCGACCCGCTCGCGGGCCAGTTCGCCCATCCGGCGCGCCAGCTCCGGCGAAAGCACTGCCGCGG
>JAEUMC010000478.1 GCA_016793415.1 Devosia sp.
ATGATCGACGGGCTATCCCGCTTCGGCGCGCTGCTGCGCATCACCCTGCCGCTCTCTGCTCCCGGCCTCGCCGCGGTCGCCATCTTCACCTTCACCGGCGCCTGGAACGAGCTGCTGTTCGCGCTGGTGCTGACCACCTCGGAAAGCGTGCGCACCGCGCCGCTCGCCCTCAACTATCTCATCACCTCCGACGTCCTGCCCTGGGGTCCGCTGATGGCCGGCGCCGCCATCTCGTCGGTGCCGCTGATGATCCTCTACTTCGTCGCCCAGCGCTTCATGGTCGCCGGCATGACCGAGGGCAGCGTCAAGGGATGAGAGAACCGAACACATTTCAACTGGAGGACAATTGATGGGTATCAGAGCAGCGGTGGGGCAGTTTCATGACCTCACCGAGGAGCGGCTCCGCTTCGCCAGGCAGATCGGCGCCACCGGGTTGCAGATGAACAACCCGGCGCTGCCGGGCAACGGCAAGTGGGCCGAAAAGGATGTCCGCGATCTGGCCGACAAGGTTCGTGCGGCCGGGCTGACTTTCGAGGCGATCGAGAACGTTCCGTCGCACTTCTACATGAAGGCGATGATGGGGCTCGCGGGCCGCGACGAAGAGATCGAAAACTACCAGGCGACCATCCGCGCCGTGGCCCGCGCCGGCATCCCGGTGCTCGGGTTGCACTTCATGCCCAACTCGGTGTGGACCACCGACTATGTCGCGGAGACTCGCGGCGGCGCGACGGCGCGCAAGTTCGATATGGCCACAGTCGAGGCCAACAGCGAGAACCTCGAGCTCTTGCGCACCTTCATGCCGACCGGCCTCGGGAGCCTTTCGGGCATGCCGCTGTTCGGCAAGGACGAACCGGTGATCACCGAAGCCCAGATGTGGAGCAACTACAGCTACTTCATGCGCGCCGTGCTGCCGGTGGCGGAAGAAGAGGGGCTTCGCCTGGCGTTGCACCCCGACGATCCGCCGGTGCCGATGCTCGGCGGTGTGGCCCGGCTGTTCTACAAGCCGGACAACTTCAAGAAGGCCTATGAGCTGTTCGGCAGCTCGCCGAGCTGGGCGCTCGACCTTTGTCTGGGCTGCTGTTCGGAAATGATCGGCGGCAAACAGAACGTCACCGAGATGATCGAGTATTTCGCCCCCAAGGGCCGCATCGCCTACATCCATTTCCGCGATGTGCAGGGCACCGTGCCCAACTTCACCGAGTGCTTCATCGGCGATGGCAACTACGACCCGGCCGAGGTGATTGCGCTCCTGGCCGAGAACGGTTTTGACGGCTTCCTGCTCGACGATCACGTGCCCAGGATGGATGGCGACAGCGACTGGAACCATCGCGGCCGCGCCCATGCCATCGGCTACATGCAGGGGCTGATCCGCATGCTGGAGTTCAGCCGTCGATAGGGCTCGGGCATCAACCAGAGGCGAGGCCGGTTGCAGCCTGACGCTTTGCCCTTTACCTCAGGAGGGCGAGCCTCGGGAGGAGCAGCAAAGATGGCCGGCCCCCTCATCCTGTTCCGTACGCCGGTTTTTCGTGGACCGGTTCCCTTGCTCGGGGTTCCGGACGAACTTCGGCCCCACTTCACTACCGATCAGGCACGGTTGCGCGATGCCGACGCGGTGGTCTTCCACATTCCGGACTGGCGTCGTACGCAACTGGACGACACTCCCAAATATCCCGGCCAGCTCTGGGTGCTCTGGTCGATGGAGAGCGCGGTAAACTATCCGCGCATGGCCGATCCGGAGTTTCTCCGCCATTTCGACCTGATCCTCACCTACGAGCAGACTGCCGATATCCGGCAGTCCTACCTCCCCGCGGCGCCGCAATGGCAGGCGGCCATGGCCATGTCGCAGCCGCCAAAGCCCGAGGCGGCACCGCTCGTCATGTTCCAGTCGGCGATCATCGATGCTTGCGGCCGCAACGCCTTCTCGGCAGCGGTGATGCAGCAGATTCCGGTCGACTCGTATGGCCGGATCTATCGCAACCGCACTCTGGCGGAGGATCTGGGGCGGCAGAGCAAACTGGCCACCATTTCGCGCTACCACTTCTGCCTGTCGTTGG
>JAEUMC010000859.1 GCA_016793415.1 Devosia sp.
CCGCGACAAATACGGATATCAGCGCTCATTCAGTCCGCGAACCCTATCGCTGTCCATCGATGCGGCATTGGGGCCGCAGGCAGGAAGAGCTTGAGATGGACGCACTTAAGAGATTTTCGCTGGCCTTGATGGCAGCGGCGCTGGTCGTCGGCACGATGCCGGCCTTCAGC
Source organism: Devosia sp. (assembly GCA_016793415.1). GTDB lineage: Bacteria > Pseudomonadota > Alphaproteobacteria > Rhizobiales > Devosiaceae > Devosia_A. The sequence goes on from JAEUMC010000859.1 coordinate 171, forward strand.
CAGACCCGGGATACCCGACCGACCGAACCCGATCGGCCAACGACCGAGCAGGGGGAGAAGGACAGCTCCGAGGAGCGCGCCGACCCGGCGCAGTCTCGTCGGCTGCCCAAAGCGACACCGGGGACGGATTGCGAAGCGCACGCCGACGGCAACGGCGCGTGGGAGGTGACGGTCGCCAACGAAAGCGGCAATACCATCGCCGCCGGGACCGTCCTTACCCTGTATCTTCAGCCCGGCAATGTGCAGAAGACCTTCAAGCTGGAGACCGATTGGTATCCCGGAACCGAGATCGACGTGACCGTGAAGGCGGGTGATTTCGAACTTGGCGCCCGCTGCGTGGTGAAGATCATGCCGAAGCGCGCTGATACCGGCAAACCCGACCTCGGCGGGGTTCCGTGGTACGCGCAGGGCCCGGTCGGATTCACGTGCCTGGGGCTCACCGTCTACTCGCCGGACCACGCCTACATCACCCTCGTGAACGACTACGCCGTGGTGATCCCGGCAGGCACCAAGATCGTCTTCCAGCTTCCCGACGGCCAGTGGTACGTCTACATCCTCGAGGAGGATTGGGGATTGAATGTTCCCCTGAAAGTATCGGTGCACCTGTCCGAGGGGCTCGAGCAAACCTTCATCGACTGGCAGGCCGACGACGGCCCGCGCTGCGCCTACACCAAGGTCGAAACCGGCTATAGTGGCCCGGCAGTCGAAGAGCAGGGTTCGGTGCCGCAGATCGACCCGTCCAAGCTCCCCTGACGGTCAGAACGCCGGCTCGACCTGGTTGAGCGACCCGCCCACCCTGAGCGGCGAAAGCTTTGCAACGAGACCGGTCCTTGGATCGGTCTCGATCGCTATTCCACTGAGCGTTGCTTCGCCCTCGGCCGGCGTGAACCGCCCGGTGGCGATGCCGGTGAGGAAGCGGTTCAGCGGTTCATCGACTTCGACGCCGATCACCGAGTCATAGTCGCCGCACATGCCGGCATCGGCCATCAGCGCGGTACCGCCCCTGAGGATGCGGTGATCGGAGGTCGGGATGTGGGTGTGAGTACCGACGACCAGGCTCACCTTGCCATCGAGAAAGTGCCCCATCGCCTGGATCTCGGAGGTCGCCTCGGTGTGGAAATCGAGGATGATCGCGTCGGCCTGTTCGCCCAGCGGGCAGGCGGCGACTGCCGCCTCCACCGCCCGGAACGGATCATCGACCGGATCCATGAACACCCGCCCCTGCGCGTTGATCACCAGCACCCGGTGTCCGGCGCGGCTCTCGTAGAGATTGGCGCCGCGTCCCGGCGTGCCGGGCGCGAGGTTGATGGGGCGCAGCAGCGTCGGTTCGCGGGCGATATAGGTGAGGGTGTCGCGCTGGTCGAAGGCGTGGTCGCCCAGTGTCACCACGTCGGCGCCGGCGGCCTTGATCTCGGCGAAGTGGCCCTCGGTGAGGCCGCGCCCATGGCTGGCGTTCTCGCCGTTGATCACCACGAAATCGAACTTGTGCTTGTCGACCAGCCCGGCCAGGCGGTCGGAAACGGCGTCGCGGCCGGCCTTGCCGACCACGTCACCCAGGAACAGAACTCTCACGTAACCGGCGCCTTTTTGTCGAATTTGCGCACGCCATGCTCGGTGACGATGGCATCGAGCGGCACATCGTGCGCCTCGCGCGGGATCAGGTCCACCTCCTGCAACGCGAAGGCGAAGCCGATGAGGCGGGGACGTTTGCTGAGTGTTGCCAACGTGCGGTCATAGTAGCCGCCGCCATAGCCGAGCCGGGTGCCGTGCTTATCGAAGCCGAGCAGCGGCATGATGATCACGTCCGGTTCGGCGCGTGGCGCTTCCTCGGCCGGTGCCAGGGTGCCGAAGCCGGCTTCGTAGAGCGGCGCGCCGTCTTCCCAGATCCTGAGTTCGAGCGGCTGTTCATCGCCCAGCACCACCGGCAGGCAGACCGGCTGGCCGGCATCCATCAGCCTGGCCACCACCGATTTCACATCCATCTCATCACGGATCGGCCAGTAGCCGGCCACCACCTCGCCCTTGTCGAGCGGCACGCCCTCGAAGAAATGCGCGGCAGCCGCCTTGGCGGCATCGTTGCGCAGCGACGGGTGGAACGCCGCCCGCTTCTTGTGCGCCACCGCACGGAGCGCCGCTTTCGCCTCTTCGATCTTTGCGTCGCTCATCGGGCTTTCTGGAGCGGGTAATCAGGTGCCGCCCTGGCCGTGGGATACAGATCCTGGGAACCTACTTTCGTAGGTGGGCGCCGTATGTCCGAACCCACGGGTCCGGTCAGGTACAGCTCCCTTAAGGATCAGTACGGCCCCAGGGAAAAATGATCCAACACGCACCGGGCAGCACCCTCAATATAGGGTCGCTCTGCTGCCAACGCCAAGCGCTTCTTTCCTTTTCCACCTCCCCGCCTATATGTGACGCCCACAGGGCTTGAGGGGCGACGCATGGTTTCACAGATCCTCCTGGTGATGATCGCCGCCATTGCGGTCACCATCTTCGCCGAGCGGCGCAACATCCAGGCGCCGCTGCTCCTCGCGCTGGTCGGCCTTGCCGCCTCCTTCATCCCCGGCCTGCCGCGACTGGAGCTCGAGCCCGAGATCATCCTCACCGTGGTGCTGCCGCCTTTGCTCTACTCGGCGGCGACCGAGTTCTCGTTCATCAGCTTCATCCGGCGGCTGCCCTCGATCATCAACCTGGGCGTCATCCTGGTGCTGGTCACCACCTTTGTCGTCGGTGCCGTCTCCGCCTCGATCATTCCAGGCATGACACTGGCGGTGGCGACCGTGCTCGCCGCCGTCGTCTCGCCGCCCGATGCGGTGACCGCCGTCGCCGTCGGCCGCAAGCTCGGCCTCCCGAGCCGGATGATGACCGTGCTGAAGGGCGAAAGCCTGATCAACGATGCTGCCGCCCTGACGCTGTTCGCCTTCGCTACCGCCACGGTGACCGGCCGCCACCTCTTCATCGACAATGGCTTGTTCTATTTCATCTATGCCGTCGTCGTCGGCATCGTCATCGGCATGGTGATCGGCGCGATCGTCCATCGTACCCGGCTGCGCATGACCAACGCCTCGCTGGTCACCGTGCTTTCGGTGCTGGTGCCATTCGCGGCTTACCTCGTCGCCGAGGAAGTCGGCGCTTCCGGCGTCCTCGCCGTGGTCGCCGCGGGCTTCTCGCTGGGCCACAATTCCACCGAAGCCGGCTATGCCGCCCGCATCCAGGAACGCCAGTTCTGGCGCACCGCCGACGCGCTGCTCGAGGCCTTCGTCTTCGCCTATATCGGGCTGCAGATGAAATTCGTCATCGAGGAAGCGACCGCCACCGGCTTCAGCCTGATCGAACTGCTCGGCCTGTCGCTGGTGGTGCTCGTCGCGGTGATCCTCGTCCGTATCGCCTGGGTCTTCGGCACCGGTTTCGTCTCACGCTGGCAGACCCGCCGGGTGCGCGAGTCCATTGCCCGCATGAAGGCCGGCGAGGAGCCGCCACGGCGCTTCGGCCGCCGCGACGGGCGTTTCGAGCGTCGACGGGAAGTGCTGCGACAGGGCGGATACGACGTCCCCGAACCGTTCACCTGGCAGGAGAACCTGGTGATCTCGTGGACCGGCATGCGCGGCGTGGTCACCCTCGCCGCCGCCGCCGGTATTCCGCTGGTGACGCTGACCGGCGAAGCTTTCCCCGGTCGCGACATCATTCAGTTCGTTGCCTTCGCGGTGACGATCGGCACGCTCCTGGTGCAGGGCCTTACCCTGCCTTGGCTGATCAAGACCCTCGGCATCTCCGATCCGGCCGAAGACCGGTATCGCGCCAGCCAGCATGCCGTCGCCCGCGACATTGCCGACGCTGCCGGTCGCGCCGCCATCACCGCCTTCCGCGACGGCCAGACCGACCCCAAGGCCCGTGCTGCCGCGGAGCAGATGCTGAAACGCGCCAGCGTCGAGGACGCCGCCGAGCGCCAGTCGCATACCGAGCACGACTCCATGGTGCTGGAACTCGGCCGCGCGGTGCTCGAAGCCCGCCGCACCGCCCTCGTCGCCGCCCGCGACGAGCGTAAGCTCGACGACGAAGTGCTGCGCGAGATCATGGAGGAGATCGACCTGCAGCAGGCGGTGCTGGCGAATTGGGAGCCGGGTCGGTTCAGCGGCTGAGCTGGCTCAGCCAGTCGACGCTACCGTGGAGCACGCGAAGAACCAGCAACTCACTATCGCGGATCGCGTACAGGATGTGATGCGAGTCGTGTCGGAGCAGCCTGACCGGCGATGTCGTCGTGTGCTGTGCCGAGCATCGGATAGACTGCGAGCCTATCGATAGCGTCTTGTAACCCTGAGCTATAGCGATCGCTTGCCGCCGATCCGTAGGTCAACACGCCGTAAACGAAGATGTCGTTGATGTCCTTTGCGCGTCCGGCGTCAGCCTAAGCCGCATCGCGAGCCTTAAGAGCCGCGATGGCCTTTAGGCGAGCTTCAGCGAACACCTCGTCAACCGTCTTGTCGCTGACACCACTGGCCCGCGCCTCGTCAACAACTTGCTGCAGCTTGCTGATTGCCTCGCGATGCGCCTGATCCTTACGCACCAGATCGCGCACATAGTCGCTGGAATTGGCATACCGTCCGGTCGCCGCCTGCTCCTCAACCCATTGCTTCATCTTGTCGGGCAGTGAGATGTTCATGGTGGCCATGGCAAAGCTCCTTTGACACAATCATAGCAAATATTGGCAAACTTTGCCAATTGCGCGCGCTTGCCCGACCCCGGCAGCCCATCCTAGTTTTCGCTCATGCGTGGCAGACACCTGATCAGCCTCGGCCTGGCATTGGCGATCGCGGCCTTGAGCGGCGCGGTGCACGCTGTCGAAAGCGACGCGGAATCCGCCAAGCCCCGTTCGTGTTATGCCGTCGATCCCTCGGCGCCAGCCTGGACGGCAGTATGCATCCGGCAAGAGCAGTTCTTTCGCGATACCTGCGGCGCCATCCAGTTGCTGGCCTGGCGCGAACAGTTGCCGGTGGGCTATTTCGCCCGGCTGATCTGGCAGGAGAGCCGGTTCGATCCGTTCGCGCTCAGCACCGCCGGAGCGCAGGGCATCGCCCAGTTCATCCCCTCGACAGCGCGTATCCGGGGCCTGCGCAACCCCTTCGATCCAAGCGAGGCCCTGGCCAAGTCGGCGGAGTACCTGCGCTTCCTGACCGACAAGTTCGGCAATCTCGGCCTCGCGGCGGTCGCCTACAATGGCGGCGAGGGACGAGCCAGCGGCTATATCAAGGGCATCGGGTACCTGCCCGCCGAAACCCGCTTCTATGTCGAGATCGTCACCGGTCGCGATCCCGATGCCTGGCTGGCGGAAGTGCCACCCGATGTCGATTATGCCATCGGCAAGGATGAGCCGTTCATCGATGCCTGCGTGAAGATGGCGGAGGCGGAACGGGTGCCACGCCTCGATCGGCAGCCGAGCGAGTGGAAGCCATGGGGCGTATTGCTGGCCCAGAACTTTTCCC
>JAEUMC010000860.1 GCA_016793415.1 Devosia sp.
TAATAGCCGCTTCTGCGGCGTCTCATTATCGTCGGAGAAGAGTAAATGGGAGGTCAAGCATGCGCATCATCGATACCCACCTGCACCTGGTGCACATGGATCGCTTCACCTACCCCTGGCTTGGCGACGCCGGCGCCCTGAACCGTGCCTGGCCGGCCCAGGCCTATGCGGCTGAAGCACAAAGGCTCGGGATCGAGGCGGCCTTGCACATGGAGGTGGATGTCGCCGAGCCCGACATGGAGGCCGAGACCGCCTACGCCCTCGAGGTGCATCCGCTGGTCGTCGGCGCCATCGCCGCCTGCCGGCCCGAGAACCCGGATTTTCCTGCCTATCTCGATCGCCTCGCTACGCTCAGAGGCGTCAAGGGCTTCCGCCGCATCCTCCACACCTCGCCCGACGAGTTGAGCCAGAGCCAACTGTTCCGTTCGAACCTCCGCCGGCTCGCCGACAAGCACCTGCCCTTCGATCTCTGCGTGCTCTCTAAGCAGTTGCCGGTCGGTCGCGCGCTGGTTGAAAGCTGCCCCAACGTGCAGTTCGTGCTCGACCATTGCGGCGTCCCCGACGTCGCTGCCCATGCGCTCGATCCGTGGCGGCGCGAGATCAAGGCGCTGGCGGCCCTGCCCAATGTGGCAGCCAAGATTTCCGGCATCGTCGCCTATGCCGGCCCCGACTGGACCACCTCCGACCTCCGTCCCTTCGTCGAGCACATCATCGAGTGTTTCGGCTGGGATCGCGTGGTGTGGGGCTCGGACTATCCGGTGCTGACGCTGACCGCCGATCTCACCCGCTGGGTCAATGCGACGAGGGAGATCGTCTCCGGCGCCAGCCCGGACGAGCAGGCAAAACTCTTCCACCGCAACGCCGAGAGAATCTACCGCATCTGATATATCAGTGTTGCCCCAGTAGCCCACTTGTGAAATACCCATTCACATAAGAATGGCCGCACCACAGCTGGCGAGGAGCAATTGAGCATCGACGTCGGAGCGCTCCGGCAAAGCTGGCCCCTTCCGGGCTCCCCCCGGCCGATCGTCATCATCGGCGCCGGCGGCATCGTCACCGATGCGCATCTGCCGGCCTACCGGCTCGCCAATCTGCCGGTATCGGGGGTGTTCGACCTCGACACGGCGCGCACCCGGGCGGTCGCCGAGAAATGGGGGATCCGCGCCTTTGCCTCGCTTGACGAGGCGATCGCCACGCCCGACGCGGTCTACGATCTTGCCCTGCCCCCAGCCGCCCACCTCGACGTGCTGCCGAAGCTGCCCAATGGCGCCGCCGTGCTGCTGCAGAAGCCGATGGGCCGCGATCTCGCGGAAGCCACACAGATCCTGAAGCTCTGCCGCGCCAGGTCGCTCAAGGCCGCGGTCAACTTCCAGCTGCGCTTCTCGCCGATGCTGCTGGCTGTCGCCGATGCGCTGGAGCGCGGTTGGCTGGGCCGGCTGATCGATGTCGAGGTCCACCTCAACCTCGTCACCCCCTGGCACCTGTTCCCGTTCCTCGTCGGCATGCCGCGGGTCGAGATCGCGGTACACTCGATCCATTATCTCGACACGCTCCGCGCGCTGCTCGGCAACCCCAGCGGCGTCCATGCCCGCACCCTTGGACACCCCTCGACCACACTCGCCCAGACCCGTACCTCGGCGCTGTTCGACTTCGCGCCCGACCAGCGCGTCACCTTCTCGATCAACCACAACCATGATTGGGGCCGCCGTTTCCAGGATGCGAGTTTCCGCATCGAGGGCACCGACGGCGCCGCCATGGTAAAGCTCGGCCTGCTGCTCAACTACCCCGAGGGCGAACCGGACGAACTCTGGATCACCCGCCGCGGCGGAGAGTGGACCCAGGTGCCGCTCGAGGGCCGCTGGTTCCCGCATGCCTTCATCGGCACCATGAGCAACCTGCAACGCTACATCGCCGGCGAGGACGACCGCCTCGTCACCGGTGTCGAGGACGCCTGGCACACCATGGCCCTGGCAGAAGCCGCCTTCGAGTCTTCAGCCAAACCTGCCACCCCTGTGAGATCAGCACCATGAGCAGCCCGACCGTCGGCGTCCACTCGACCAACCCGACCACCATGCCCAGCGAGCACGCCCGGCTGCCGGTGTGGAACGCCGAGAACTGGTTCTACGAGGATTTCGAGGTCGGCCACAAAATCCGCTCGCTCCGCCGCACCATCTCGGAGGGCGAGAGCATGCAGTTCAACGCGCTGGTCACCGACATGCACCCCTATGTGGCGGACGAAATCTTCGCCACCACCGAAGGCCAGTTCGGCCGCCGCCTCGTTGCTGGCGCGTTCGTCTTTTCGGCCGGGCTGGGGCTGGTCGCCACCAACTGCATCAACGCCTTCAGCTACGGCTACGACAAGCTGAGGTTCATCAAGCCGACCTTCATCGGCGACACCATCTACACCATCCGCACCAACATGGAAAAACGGCCCAAATACAAGGAACTCGGCCTGATCCGCGCCAGCTACGAAGTGTTCAAGGGCGAAGGCGAACTGGTGCTCTACTGCGAGCATTTGCAGACGGTGAAGTACCGCAACCCGGCGGATTTCGAAGGGCAGGCTCGCGACAGCGGCCAAACAGCAAAGACCGCTGAGAAATGACCAGCCTCCCTCTTGATGGCGTGCTCGTCATCGACCTCTGCCAGTTCCTCTCCGGTCCCTACGCCTCGCTGCGCCTGCAGGATCTGGGCGCTCGCGTCATCAAGATCGAACGTCCCGATGGCGGCGACCTCAGCCGCCGGCTCTATCTCAGCGACACTGAGATCGGCGGTGACTCGACGATCTTTCACGCCATCAACCGCTCCAAGGAGAGCCTGGCGCTCGACCTGAAAAGCCCTGACGACATCGCGGCGCTGAAGAAACTGCTCGGCCAGGCCGACGTGATGCTGCAGAACTTCCGCCCCGGAGTGATCGAGCGACTGGGCCTCGACTATCAGAGCGTCAAAGCGCTCAACCCCGGCATCGTCTACGCCTCCATAACAGGTTATGGCGAGGCTGGGCCGTGGGTGCAGCGCCCCGGCCAGGACCTCCTCGCGCAGGCCCGCTCCGGCGTCATGTGGCTGAATGGCGATCACGACCAGGGCCCGGTGCCCTTCGGCCTCGCCATTGCCGACATGCTGGCCGGCGCTGCCGTGGCGCAAGGCATCCTCGCCTCGCTGGTGAAGCAGGGTCGCACCGGCCAGGGCGCGCATGTCGAAACCAGCCTCCTCGAAGCGCTGGTCGATTTCCAGTTCGAGGTGCTGACCACGCACCTTAACGACGGCAGGCGGAAGCCGAAGCGTTCGGAATTCCGCTCCGCTCACGCCTATCTCTCCGCTCCTTACGGCGTCTACCCCACCGCCGATGGCTGGCTGGCGCTCGCCATGACGCCGCTCGGCAAGATCCGCGACCTGCTCGAACTGCCCGAACTCGACGGCTTCGCCGCCGATCCCAAGAGCTGGTTCAGCGCCCGCGACGAAATCAAGCGCATCATTGCCGGGCGTCTCGCCACCCGCCCCACCGCCACCTGGCTGGCCGTACTCGAGCCCGCCGATATCTGGTGTGCCAAGGTACTGGAATGGGACGAGCTGATGGCAAGTGAGGGGTTCAAGGCGCTCGACATGCTGCAGACGGTGACCCGCGACGACGGCGTTTCCATCCTCACCACCCGCTCGCCGCTCCGCATCGACGGCCAGCGCACCCAGACACACCGCGCTGCCCCGCTGATCGGCGAACAGAGCATAAAGATACGCAAGGAGTTCGGCCTGTGACCACCTTAACGGGCATGACCTGGAGCCACCCGCGTGGCTATGACCCAATGGTGGCGACATCAAAGGCCTGGGCGGCAAAGACCGGTGTCGCCATCGAGTGGGACAAGCGCAGCCTCCAGGATTTTGAGTCCTTCCCGGTGGAGGAACTGGCGCGCCAGTACGACATGATCGTCATCGATCATCCGCATGTCGGCCAGGTGGTCGATGAAGGCTGCCTCGCCCCGCTCGACGTGCCTGGCCGCGAGGCCGAACGCGCGGCGCTTGCCGCGGCATCGGTCGGTCGCTCCTATCCGAGCTACGAGTATGCCGGGCACCAATGGGCCTTCCCCATCGATGCCGCGACGCAGGTCATGGCCTATCGCGCCGATCTGATCGACGCACCACAGACCTGGGATGACGTGGTGGCGCTGGCCAAGTCCGGTCGCGTGGTGTTCCCGCTGCTGCCGCCGCACTCGATGATGAGCTTCTTCACCCTCACCGCCAATCTCGGCCACCCCTGTGCAATCGAGAACGGCCCGCTGGTTGACACTGCCACGGGCATCCGCGCCATCGAGATGCTGGCCGAGGTCGCGGCGCATCTCGACCCCGCCGACTTCTCCATGGATCCGATCGCCGCCTCCGAAGCGATGGCGCGCCCCGACGCCAAAGTCGCGCTGATGCCGCTCGGCTACGGCTATGTCAGCTACGCCGTGCCGGGCTTCCGCCCGCACCAGCTACGCTTCGCCGATATCCCGCTGCCCGACGCCAAGGGCTCGGCCCTTGGCGGTACCGGCATCGCCGTCTCCGCCTTCTCCAGGAACAAGGCCGCCGCCATCGACTACGCCTACTGGGTCGCCTCAGCGGATGTGCAGCGCACCCTCTATGCCGGCTCCGGTGGCCAGCCCGGCCATGCAGCCGCCTGGGAAGACGACGCCGTCAACGCCGCGGCCGGCAACTTCTATCGCGGCACCCGCAAGACGCTCGAGGGTGCCTATGTCCGCCCGCGCCACAATGGCTACATGGCGTTCCAGGATGCCGCCTCGAAGCGCCTGACCGCCGGGCTCGTGGCGCGCGAGGCACCTGCTACGATCCTCGCCGATCTCGATCATCTGTTCCGGGAGAGTTTCTGATGGAGCGGCCGCGTCACTTCGAGGACTATGTGGTCGGTGAAGTGCGCAAGACCAGCGGCCGCACCATCACCGAGACCGACTTCGTCGTCCATGCCGGTCACACGGGCGATTTCTTCCCGCACCACATGGATGCCGAGTTCATGAAGAGCTCGGAGTTCGGGCAGCGCATCGCCCACGGCACCATGACCTTCGCCATCGGCATCGGCCTCACCGCCACCGAAATCAACCCGCTCGCCTTCACTTACGGCTACGAACGCCTGCGCTTCCCGAAGCCGGTGTTCATTGGCGACACCGTCCACACCGAGCTGACGATTGCAGCGCTGGAGCCCGATCCGAAGCGTCCTAACTATGGGCGCGTGACCGAGCAGGTGCGCGTGCTCAACCAGCGCGGCGAGACGGTGCTGGCGTGTGACCACATCTATCTGGCGCAGCGGCGGGGGTGAGGCCTGGAGCGCGTGGCTCCACCCCACCCAGCTTCGCTAGGCGGCATAGCCGCCAAGCTGCGCTGCCCTCCCCATCAAGGGGAGGGAGACGCAAGAACCGAAGCCTCAGTCAGCTCTCCCTCCCCCTTGTGGGGAGGGAAGCGCAGCTGCGAGCGCAGCGAGTTAGCGGAGCTGGGTGGGGGTGGCCGCAGCCACCGCCTTATTCCCCCCGCCCCAGCAATACCGCCGGCCCATCCGCCGCGCGCACCCATGGCGTGTCATAGCTGGGCGCATTGGCGAAGCGCCGCATCCCCAGCGTCAGCCGCGCCGTCGCTCCAGCCGCCAGCTTCACGGAAAGCCACCGCCCGCTGACCGCCACCGGCGCTGCCTCACCCAGCTGCACCGACGTAATGTCGTGCTCCCCGAACACCCCGCCCTGGATCACCACCTCAGCCGCATGCACGGCGTCCGTATTCACCAGCGTCAGCGTCGCACCATCATGCGTGAGCCCATCGACCAAAGCCGCGACGCCTTGCGGCAATCCCGGGCGCTTGCCCGCTGCGTCGAAATAGCGGAACCGCGCCACCTGCAGGCCGCCATGATAGACATGCATCGGCCCGCCCAGCGTCAGCTGGGTCAGCGCTTCCACCACCATCGGCGTCAGTTGCTGCCACATATGGATGGTCATCGACTCCCGATAGTGATCCATCGTCTCCGGATCGTTCTCGGCCTTGCGATAATTGGCGATCTGCTCGGCGATGGTTTTGAGGTCGGCCTTCAGCACCGCTTCGGGGTAGCCGGGGTAGTTGCCGCGCATGAACCTGAACCACTGCGCGGTGTTGCCGTTGAACCCCATATGGCCACCATTGGTCTTGCCGTAGCCGTGGTACGCAGGGTTCACTTCGTCGAACAGGTCGCCGGCCCAGCCGCGCTCGGCCCGCTCGGCGTCCTCCTCGGCCATCGAGACGTTCCACAGGTACACCCCGTACATCGGGTGGAAGCGGCGATAGTCGCGCCAGCCTTCGTCATAGTGCCGGTTCGGCACCAGTTGCTGGCCGCCCTCCTCGCGCCTCAGCCCCCACAGCATATCGAGCTGCGAACGCGCCA
>JAEUMC010000547.1 GCA_016793415.1 Devosia sp.
CCGCGGCAGCAGCGACAACCACGCTGATCGTCGCCGTTCCCGCAGCGATCAGCAGCGAGTTGAGGAACATCCGCCCGGCATCGCCGCCGATGGCGCCGGTGAAGTTGTCGATGCCGAAACTTTGCGGCCAGATGAGCCGCCCGGTGGCGGCGGTATCGAAGGCGTTACTGAGCAGCCAGGCGAATGGGCTGACCCAGATTACCGCCATGAAGGCGAGGGCGAGCGCCATCGGTCGCGAGAGCGTCGTGCGTTCCATTACTTGGGCTCCCGCAGCATGCGTAGATAGACGAGGGAAAGGGCGCCGACGATCAGCAGCATGGCCACCGAAATGGCGCTGCCGAAGCCGAGATTGCCGCGGGCGAAACTCTGGTTGTAGAGGAACAGCGCCAGCGTTTCGGTCTGTCTCCCCGGTCCGCCGCCCGTCATCGCGAAGATCAGCGGGAAGTAGGTGAAGGTCCAGATGGTGATGAAGAGGAGGTTGGTGGCGATGTGCGGCCGGATGATCGGCAGCACCACTAGCCAGGCGCGCTGCCAGCGGGTCGCACCGTCGATCTTGGCGGCCTCGATGATTTCCCTCGGCACCGAGTCGAGCGCCGCGATGAACAGCAGGTAACTCCAGGCCGTACCCTTCCAGACATTGGCGATGGTGACGACCGCGAGGGCGAAATCGTTGATGAAGTTGATCGGCTGCAGTCCGAACGGCACGACGAACAGCGAGTTGATCAGCCCGGTGCGCGACGTGGTGGCCGACCACAGGAAGGCCGCGACGATATCGGGCAGCAGCCAGCCGAGCATGATGCAGACTTCGACGACACTGCGGGTGGTCGAAATCGAGCCGCGCAGCGTCGCCGCGAGCAGGAACCCGAGCACCGACTGGCCGACGATCGCCGAAAAGAAGACGAAGACTACGGTCGTCCAGAGCGACTCGAGGAAGCCCTTGCGGGTGAACAGCCGCTCGTAATTCTCGAGGCCCACCCAGGACCATTCGACTGCCTTGCGGCCGGTGAGACCGAGATCCGTGAAGCTGAAGGTGAAGGCCCAGCCGGTGAAGTAGAGCAGCGCACCGACCAGAACGATCGCCGGCAGCATGGCGGCACTGAGCAACCATAGGTTGCTGGTGATCCAGGGGTTGGCCTGGTGTCTCATGGACGGCTCGTTCGAATAGAGGACGATATTGGGTTCGCGCCCCCAGGCGCGACGTCAACCGTCACGGCGACGCCCGGTCGTCGGGGCGCCGCCGCATCGGGAGGATCCGCTTATTCGTACGTGATCACCTTGTCCTCGCCGAACTCGTCGACGAGGGCGTCGTGGTAGTTCTTCACCGTGTCTTCGACACTGGCGCCATCGAGGATCTCGGTGGTCATCTGCTGCACCAGGGCCGAAACCGTCTGGTAGCCGGGGATGGTGTCGCGGCCGGTGGTGTCGGCAGCCAGCGCCGTGGCCTTCGCCAGGTAGGCGTCGGCGGTATATTCCGGCGACTCCGAGATGTCGGTGCGGACGCCCATCCGGTGGTTCTTGATGGTCCAGTCCTTGAAGTTACCGACGTCGAAGATGGTGCTTACCAGCTGGAACGCCTTGGCCTTGTCGGCGGCCTTGGAGTTCACCGCGATGGTCCAGCCACCCGAGATGTTGGTGGTTGCCTTGGTGCCCGGGTCGCCCGAGCCCGGCCACGGCGTCCAGCCGACCATGGCGTCGCGCTCTTCGCGGCTGGGCAGGTTCACCCCATTGCAGTCCCACAGGCAGGCATCTTCCCACGAGCCCGAAGCGAGGATACCGAGCTGGTCGTTGGCGAGAGCCTCGCGCACGCCGGCGCCGATATCGGCGGAGTAGTTGAGGTCCTTGGGCATGCCGAGGTCCTGGTAGACGGTCTTGTAGAGCTCGAGCGTCTTGCGGATCGCCGGGCTGTCGCCGATCCACTGACCGGTTTCGCGGTTGAGCAGGCGGTTGCGATCGCCCTCGGGCACGTCGGCGCCGAGCAGCGCCATGTAGAAGCCCTGCATGGTGGCGCCTTCGCCCTGCTTGAGACCAGCCGGCAGCTGGAAGAAATACTGCACGCCCGCTTCCTTGAGCTTCTTGGCGGCATCGAGCACGTCAGCCCAGCTCTTGGGCTCCCAGGGCAGGGCGATGCCAGCCTTCTCGAAGTTGGACTTGTCGTACCACAGCATGCGCACGTCGGTGTCGGTCGGCAGCGCATAGACGGCGCCGTCATAGGATGCGACGTCCAACAGGCCCGGCATGTAATACTGATACTGGTCCCAGCCCTTGGCCGATTCCGTCAGCGGTTCGAGATAGCCCGACGAGGCGAACTCCGAGACCATGAACGAGTCGAGCTGGATCACGTCGGCGGCGGTGCCCGCGGCCAGATCGAGCGAGGTGCGCTGGTCATAGCCGGCGCCCGGCAGCTTGATCGCTTCGACCTTCTCGCCGGTCGCCGCTTCGTAGTTGGCGATACCAGGCTCGACCAGCGAGGCCAGCCACTCGGCGTACATGATGCTCACCGCCTGCGCGGGGGCAGTGGCCGCCAGCAGGGCAAGTGCCGCCGCAGACGCCAAGAGAGTCCGTTTAAGCATGAAATTCCTCCTCCAAGGGTTTGGCGTCGCAACCCTCATGCGTGGGCTGCGCGGCACCTCCTGAGTGCGCGCAGAGCTAAGCGCATTTATTGCAACGTTGCAATGATTGGTGCAGAATTCTTCGAGTGACGTACGTCAGCGAATTTTTAGCTAACTAAATCAATATGATGATAAGGAGTGTGACTGTTGATCGACGA
>JAEUMC010000571.1 GCA_016793415.1 Devosia sp.
GTCTATCGGTCGTTCGGTGGGCCGGAAGTGGTGCGGGTGGAAGAACTGCCCAAGCCGGTGCCCGGGGCGGGCGAGGTGCTGGTCCGCGTCCACGCCTCCACCGTCAGCGTCGGCGACTACCGGATGCGCACCCGCGACCTGCCCAAGGGGCTCGAGTTCTTCGGGCCGCTGACCATCGGCATCTTCGCGCCGCGCAAGAAGATCCTCGGCATGGATTTCGCCGGCGCCATCGAGGCGGTCGGCGCGGGCGTCACCCGCTTCAAGCCCGGCGACGCAGTGGTTGGCCTCACCGGCATGAAATTCGGCGGCCATGCCGAATACATCACGCTGAAGGAAACCGAAGCCATGGTGCTCAAGCCAGAGGGCTGGAGCTTCGAGGACGCGGTGGCGCTGGTGTTCGGCGGCCACACCGTCGCCGAGTGCATCCGCAACTGCCCGATCAAGCCAGGCGACGAGGTGCTGGTGAACGGCGCGTCGGGCGCCGTCGGCACCTCGGCAGTGCAGGTGGCGAGGCATTTCGGCGCCGTGGTGACGGCGGTGACCAGTGCTCACAATGCCGAACTGGTGCGTTCGCTCGGCGCCGACCACGTCATCGACTACAAGGCCGAGGATTTTGCGAGGAGCGGCAAGCAATACGACGTGATCTTCGAATGCGTCGGCAACGCCCCGTTCGAGCGGGTCGAGCACGCGCTGAAGCCGGGCGGGACACTGCTGCTGGTGATCGTCGACCTCAAAGGCATGCTGCGGGCCGGCCGGAACAGTCGGCAGAGCGGCAAGCGGGTGATCCCGATCAACTTCAAGCCGAGGCCCGAGGACGTCGCCTTCGAAATCGAGCTCGCCAAGGTCGGCGCCCTGCGACCGGTGATTGACCGGATTTATCAGCTCGATCAGGTGGTTGAGGCCCATCGTCACGTCGACACCGGCCGCAAGCGCGGCAGTGTCGTGCTGCGGCTCGTGGGTTAGATGTTCCACCGAAGCGGCCGTGGCGACCGTGAGTCTGCCAAGCGATTGCCCGATTTGAGTCGCTTTCGGGACAGACTTTCCCCAAGCTTGTTAAGCATTGTAAACGGCATGAACGGGGCATTCGACGAGCTTTCGCGCCATTCGGCGCGTCGGCGAAGGGCAACAACTCAGCAACTTCTGGTCCGTGTCGGCGCCCCGGCAATGGCCGTGCTTGGCGTTGGCGCCATTGGCGCGGTGCTTATCGGCCTGCAATGCGGTGGGCTGGGCCAGTGCTTTGCCGGCAAGCCGCCAACCGCTGCCGCCACTGTCGCGCCTGTAGCACCAGCATCAGCCACCACCTCATTGCCCGCTCCCGTCGAGGCCTCCCTCAGCCCGGCCGCCCCAGCCGAGGCGGCCGACACCCCGGCTCCAGCTGCTGTAGCGGTGGCAATGAGCAAGCCGGAGGTGCCGGAAGGCGTCAAGCGCGCGCAGCGCGTCGACCAGATGATCGGCAATACTTTCGTGGCGCTTGCCTCAGACGACGAGGGCTGGCTGCGTGGCGCCGCCGCCAATGCCGCCAACGACCCCGAAACCTACGCCGAGGGCGATGGCGCCGGGCCGCCGGCTACTGAGGACGAAACCGCCGTCGAGGCGGCCGATGCCGTTGCCGGTGAGGCCGACAAGCCGCTGGAGCGCCCGACGCCGCTCGATGTCACCGCCTTTGCCGAAGCGCCCGCCTAGACGGCCGCCAGCGTCAAGGCGGATGCCGAGCGCAAGCTGGCTGCGGTGGCCAAGTCGGAGCCGGAACCCATTGCCGAGCCCGAGGCGCAACCGGAAGCCCAGGCGGCTGCCGAGCCGGAACCCACGCCTGAGCCCGAGCCGGCCAAGGCTGAAGCGGCTGCCTCCGGTGACAGCCGCACCGTTGCCGGCTCCGGCGTCAATGTCCGCTCCGGCCCGGGCAAATCGAACGGCCGGGTGTTCGGCCTCGCCGGCGGCGAGAAGGTGACGGTGAGCGAAAACCGTCGCGGCTGGCTGAAGATCACCGACGACCAGGGCCGCACCGGCTGGGTCTACAAGGATTATCTGAACTAGCAGCCCCCTGCTGCGGGCAGACGGCCCCGAGGGCGCCGTCTCTCAAGCGCTTGCCCGCCCCACCACCCCATGCTCTAACACCGGCCTCAGCGAACCCACGGAGATCGCAATGCCCCGAGGCATGTTCATCGAGAAAGGAGCCCTTCCCCAACTTGAGAACGTGACGCGCAATGCGAACACTGAACCTTGGGATTCTGGCGCATGTCGACGCCGGTAAGACATCTCTGACTGAACGGCTGCTCTATGCAGCCGGTGTCATCGACCGCCTCGGGAGCGTCGATGGCGGCAATACCCAGACCGATACGATGGCGCTGGAGCGCCAGCGCGGCATCACCATCAAGGCCGCGGTGGTGTCGTTCGTCGTCCATGACACGACGATCAACCTGATCGATACCCCCGGCCACCCGGACTTCATCGCCGAGGTGGAGCGCGTGCTGAACGTGCTCGACGGCGCCGTGCTGGTGGTTTCGTCGGTCGAGGGTGTGCAGGGCCAGACCCGCGTGCTGATGCGGGCGCTGCAGCGGCTCGGTATCCCGACGCTGATCTTCATCAACAAGCTCGACCGGGCCGGCGCCGACCCGGACCGGGTGCTGGGCGGCATCCGCCGCCGGCTGACCCCCGATATCGTGCCGATGGGCGCGGCGCAGGGGCTCGGCACCCGTGGCGCTGCCTTCCTCCCGTTCGATCCAGATGATCAGCGCTTCCGCGAAGACCTTGCCGAACATCTTGCCGAGCACGACGAGGCGGTGCTTGCCGCCTATGTCGAGAACCGCGCGCTGCCTGCCGACCGGTTGCGCCAGGCGCTGGCGCGGCAAAGCCGTGCCGGCCAGCTGCACCCGGTGTTCATGGGTTCGGCCATCTCCGGCGCCGGGGTGGAAACGCTGCTCGCCGGCCTCACCGAACTGCTGCCGGCCTCGGCGGCTGACGCCGAGAGCCCTCCTTCCGGCACGGTGTTCAAGGTCGAGCGCGGCCCGGCCGGCGAAAAGCTGGCCTATGTGAGGATGTTCTCGGGCAGCCTCCATAACCGCCAGCGGCTGCAACTCGGCGGGCAGGAGGCGAGGATCACCGGCATCGAGGTGTTCGAGCGCGGTGCGCTGCTCAGGCGCGATCGGGTGGTGGCGGGCGAAATCGCCCGGCTGCGCGGCCTCGACGTGCGGATCGGCGACGGCATCGGCACGCCGCCACGCCCGCGGTCGCAGCATTTTGCGCCGCCGACCCTCGAGACGCTGGTGGTGCCGGTCCACGCTGCCGAGCGCCGCGCCCTGTGGACGGCGCTCGGCCAGCTGGCCGAGCAGGATCCGCTGATCAACCTCAGGAAGGACGATGTGCACGAGGAGATGTTCGTCTCGCTTTATGGCGAGGTGCAGAAAGAGGTGATCGAGGCGACGCTGCTGGCCGACTATGGGCTCGAAGTGGCGTTCCGCGAAACCACCGTGATCTGCGTCGAGC
>JAEUMC010000580.1 GCA_016793415.1 Devosia sp.
TAGTTCACCTGCCCGGGGAAGGTGAGACCTTCCGATTGCGGACCGGGTTCGAACCCCCAGCCCTCAGCCGAGGGGCCGGCGCCGGCCGGCAGCGCGGCGACGAACGTCGCCAGTTCCGGCTTCAGCGCCGCAATGGCGAAGCTGTCGGCGGTGACGTTGACGATCATCCCTTTGCGCCCGATCAGGAGCGTACGGATTTCCTCGAGCGCCGCCTGCACCGCCGGCCAGTTGCCGTCGATCTGAGCCGCCAGATCCTTCAGGAAGAAATAGTGGCTGACGCCGCCGAGCTTCTCGTTGAGCCAGTCCGCCTCGCTGAACCCGGCGCGCACCCGCATCGAGACGATGCCATTGCCCATGCCGGCCAGCGAGCTCTCGAACCCGGCCTTGCTCTCGAGCACCATCTGGCGGATGCGCTCGCGGTTGTCGAGCCGCGCATCGGTCAGCACGTCGTGCATGATCGACAGCATGGCGCCGACATGGTCGGGCGTCGCCTTGCCGCGCAGGAACATCCAGGCCGCAGTGCCGGCTCCGTCGCGACGCGTCGAGCTCCACCGGCTCGCCCCGATGCCGCCGGTGGTGCGGCCGATGCGCTGCGTGAGCGAGACGAAGTCCTCGCTGCTGGTGCCGGTCTGGGTCAGTGCCCGGGTAAACAGCGGCAGGTAGGACAGCAGCCGGCCCGGCAATGCCGTGAGGTTGAAGCCCAGATCGAGATAGACCACGCCATTGCTCGGCAGGTCGTGGCTGAACAGTGTCACGCCCTCGAGCTCTTCCTTCGCGATCGGGATCGCCTTGTTGGCGCGCGGCAGGTCGTCCAGCGTCAGCGTCGGAATCCGCGCCAGCGCCTCGGGCGGATCGACCTCGTTCTGCAGCTCCTTGAGGTGGCGGGTCTGCTCGGCCACCTCGGCGATGCCGGTAGCGTCGAGCGCCTGTTGCGCGGCGTCGAGCCGGGCCCGCTCCTCGGCTGCCTCTTCGGCCGCCTTGTCGGGGTCGGCGGTCAGCAGCACGGTCGAGCGATGCTTGTTGTCGAGGATGTGGGTCTTGATCAGCGTCTCGAACACCCGCTCGCCGGCAGCGAGCTTCGCCTTGAGCGCGGCCAGCGGCGCCTCGAAGCTCAACGGCTCGAGCGGATCGCCGCCATAGAGCCAGGTGCCCATCGAACGGAACATCAGTGCGATGCCGCGTGGGAACGAACCGGTATTGTTCTCGCGCAGCCCGAACTCCGTGGTGTTCATCGCCGCTTCAATGGTCTTGGGATCGATGCCCTCGACGCTCAGTCGCTCGAGCGTCGCAATAATCAGCTGCTCGACCTTGTCGCCGGCATCGTCCTCGATGCCCTTGAGCCCGAGGGTGAAATAGGGCTGTCGGATACCGTCGGCGAAGCCGGACCCGGTAAGCCCCTCGCCCAGCCCGGAATCGATCATCGCCTTCCTGAGCGGCGCAGCCGGCGTACCGACCAGCACCGATTCCAGGACGTTCAGCGACAGCGCCAGTTCGGGGTCGGTGACCTCGTCGAGCATCCAGTTGACCGACACCATGGCGGTCTTCTTGCCGGCCTCGGCAGCACTCGCGGCATAGGTCTCATGCGAGGAGCGCGGCGCACTCCAGCGCGGCTGCAGGGCGATCTCGGCCTTGGGATCGATGCGCTCGAACTGGCTGAAATACTCTTCGAGAATAGCCAGGCGCTGCGCCGGATCGTCGTCGCCGTAGAACACCACGCGCGAGTTGGATGGGTGGTAGTACTTGGCGTGGAAGTTCCTGAAGTACTCGTAAGTGAGATCGGGAATGGCCTTCGGGTCGCCGCCCGAGTTCACCCCATAGGTGGTATCCGGATAGAGCGACAGCTGGCTGACCTTGCCCAGCACCGCCGCCGCCGAGGAATAGGCCCCCTTCATCTCGTTGAACACCACGCCCTTGTAGACCATCGGCCCCTGGGTGGAATCGAGTTCGTAGTGCCAGCCTTCCTGCCGGAAGGTGTCCTCGGAAATCAGCGGGAAGTAGACGGCGTCGAGATAGACGTCGACGAGGTTGTAGAAATCCTTGAGGTTCTGCGACGCCACCGGATAGGCGGTCTTGTCCGAGAAGGTCATGGCGTTGAGGAAGGTATGGAGCGACCCCTTCAGCAGCTCCACGAACGGCTTCTTTACCGGATACTTGCGGCTGCCGCACAGCACCGAATGCTCGAGAATATGCGCCACGCCGGTCGAATCCTCTGGCGGGGTCTTCAGCGTCACGCCGAACACCTTGTTCTCATCGTCGTTGATGAGACTCAGCACCTCCGCCCCGGTCTTTCTGTGCCGGTAGAGCTTGGCCAGCGAGCTGATCTCCCCGATCTGCTGCTCGCGGACGAGTTCGAAGGCGGGATGCTCGGACATGGGGGTACTCAAGATGATGGGAGGGTGCGGCTAACTTAGGCAGCAGCGACGATGGATGGAAGAGGGACTAGGCGGATGGGGAGGTGCGAGGACTCGCACATGCGCCGGCGCGTGCTGCCCCCCCCTATCCCCTCCCCGCAAGGGGGAGGGAGACGCATACTGGGGCGCCGGTGTTTTGGTCTCCCTCCCCTTGCGGGGAGGGGACAGGGGTGGGGGTCCACAGCCACCGGCCCAGGTGCTTGACCCCCGCGGGCGGCGGGCTAAATCCGCCCCCGGATCTCCGGCCGCACCTTGTCCTGGTACCAGCCCGTCAGCTTCTCTACCAAAGCCGGATCCACCGGCTCGCGCTTGGTCGCATCGACATTGGCGCGCAACTGCTCCGGCCGTGTCACTCCGGCGATGATCGTCGAAACGGCCGGCTGGTCGAGGATCCAGCGCAGCGCAAACTGGCTGAGCGGAATGCCCGCGGGCACCATCTGCTTCAGTTGCTCGGCAAAGCCGACCCCCTTGTCGAACGGCAGGCCGGAGAAGGTCTCGCCGACATTGAACTTTTCGCCATTGGCGTTGAAGTTGCGATGATCGGTCGAGGCGAACCTGGTGTCCTTGTTCCACTTGCCCGACAACAATCCGGAGGCCAGCGGCAGCCGGACGATGATGCCGACATTGCGCCTGGTGGCGGTCGGGAACACTTCTGTGATGTAGTCCTGCCGGAACAGGTTGAAGATGATCTGCAGCGTCGTGCAGCCATCCGACTGCATCGCCAGCAGCGCTTCCTCGACATTCTCGACGCTCGCGCCCCAGTGCCGCATCATCCCCTGATCGCGCAGATCGTCCATGATGGTGAACACCTCGCCGTCGCGCAGCACGTCGGTGGGGATGGTGTGGAGCTGCGCCAGGTCGAGCGTCTCGACACCCAACCGCTTCAGCGAGCCCGCCAGGCTCTCCTTGATGTTCTTCTTGTTGTAGCCGGTCTTGTTGGGAAAGATCTCGCCGTTGCGCCCGAGCTTGGTGGCGACGAACACGCCCTTCTTGTCACGAAATTCACCGATCCGCCGCTCCGATTGGCCGCCGCCATAGACGTCGGCGGTATCCCAGAAATTCACCTCCGCACTGCGGGCGGTCTTCAGGATCTCCGCCGCGGACTCGTCGCTCACCGGCCCGAAACTCTCGCCCAGCTGCCAGGTGCCGAGCCCGATCTCCGAGACCTCGTAGCCGGTCTTGCCGAGTGTGCGAATGTTCATGAATCCAACTCCCGTTTGTCGCGGCGTTTCATAGCCGCTGGAGACTGGAACAGGAAGCGATGCGAACGGCCTGTCAGGGTCAGTTCGGCGCGAGCGCGACAAAACGGGTCGCCACCCTGCCCCCCTCGATCGTGTGAACCGCAAAGCCCGGCGGCGCTGCGCCATCGGCAGCGAGTCGCTCGGGCTCGTTGATGCGCAAAGTCGAGACGATACCAGGTGCGCCGATCAGCGGCACGCCGGCGAACTGCGTCACATGCGGCGTGTGGACATGCCCGGTCAGGACGCCGATCACGGCAGGCGACGAGGCGACGAGCCCGGCCAACGCCTCGGGGTTCGAGAGCTTGGTTGCATCGATGATCGGGTGCCCGATGTCGACGGGCGGATGGTGACAGGCCAGCAGCACCATGCCGGGTGCACTATCGATCGCCCGGCGCGTGTAAGCCAGGGTCGCGTCGTCCAGCCGCCCTTCGTCCCGACCGTCGAGCGCTGTATCGAGGCCGACGATACGCAGGCCCTCGACATC
>JAEUMC010000609.1 GCA_016793415.1 Devosia sp.
AGCGGCTCAACCCGCGCACCTGCCGGGTGGTGGCCTTGCCGGCCCCCACCAACAAGGAACAGGGCCAGTGGTACTTCCAGCGTTACGTGCCGCACCTGCCGTCAGCCGGTGAAATGGTGCTGTTCGACCGCTCCTGGTACAATCGCGCCGGCGTCGAGCGCGTAATGGGCTTCTGCAACCCCGAGCAGCTGGAAGAGTTCTTTGAGACCGTGCCGGACTTCGAGCGCATGCTGGTCCGCTCGGGCATCATCCTCGTCAAGTACTGGTTCTCGATCACCGACGAGGAGCAGGAATTCCGCTTCAAGATGCGTATCCACGACCCGCTGAAGCAGTGGAAGCTCAGCCCCATGGACCTCGAGAGCCGGGTGCACTGGGAAGACTATACCCGCGCCAAGGAGGAGATGTTCGACCGCACCCATACGGACGAAGCCCCATGGTGGGTGGTGCAGGCGGTGGACAAGAAGCGGGCGCGACTGAACATGATTTCCCACCTGCTGAGCCAGGTGGACTACGAAGATGTGCCCAAGCACGACGTGGAGCTGCCGGCTCGCGTACGCCACGCCGACTATGTGCGGCACGCGGTGAAACCGGAGCTCTATGTTCCGGAGGTCTACTGAGATCCTGGAGCGTCCCCAACGCCCTCCTCGGGGGCGTGGGGCGTTCTTGCCCGGGCAAAGCCTCGCCGCAGTCGCTCCATCGAAGCGGCGGGCCACAGATCGTCCTCGTAGTAGATGTCGAAGGCGGGAACCTCGGGCGACAGTGTGATCCACGGCTGCCTGGAGCGGGTGAAGACGTGGGCTTGCGGGACGAGCGCGGTGGGATCGTCGAGTGTCCCGACGCGGACAAACCGACGCCAACCCTTGTTGCCGTAGTCGCTCCACACCGCAACCTGGCAGAGCGGACAGCGGAAGATGATCTGCGGCTCGCCACTGGGCGTTGGCACCGGCACCGGCACGGGGTCGCCCCCGGTCGTCCTCATGCGATCTGCCTCGATGATCGCGTTGATGACGAACGCCCCGCCCGTCTGTCGCTGACAATCAAGGCAGTGGCAGCACTGGACGAACATCGGCGTATCCAGCAGTTCGTAGCGGACGTGCCCACACGCACACCCGCCCCTCAGCGGATAGGTCATCGCTTTCTCCCTCGCGGGCGATCATAGCCGCTGGCCGGTGCTTCTCAAGCCGGATGCGTTCGCGGACACCCGGGTAGCCCCCTGAGGCGGCGACGCCGCGAAATGTCGAATCGTCCACAGGCGGCTCGACCATCCCTCGTGACAACCGCAGGAGATGGACATGGACTGGACGCGGATGGGAGTGCAGTGGGGCGGTGAGGACTCGCTGGAGCGGCTGGCGGCGAAGCGCGCCTGGTTGCTGGGCGTTGGCACCGAGATCGAAGGCGGAGATGACGAGTTACGGCAGCTCATCGCCTTGAAGCGGGCCGAGGTGAGGCGTATGCCTCTCGCTTCTGTTTTTGCGAAGGTTTTCCAATGGCTCAGGGTAACAACCCAATCGATCCGGTCAAACTCGACAAGCTCGCGGAAGTGGCGATCAAGGTGGGGCTCCAGCTCCAGCCCGGGCAGGACCTGGTCCTGACCGCGCCGATGGCGGCGCTGCCGCTGGTGCGCAAGATCACCGAGCATGCCTACAAAGCCGGCGCCGGCATCGTGCAGCCCATCTTCTCGGACGAGGAGATCACCCTCAATCGCTACCGTCATGCGGCCGATGCCAGCTTCGACAAAGCGCCGGGCTGGCTGTTCGAAGGCATGGCCAAGGCGTTCGACGGCAATGCGGCGCGGCTCGCCATTTCGGGCGACAACCCGATGATGCTGGCGGGCGAGGATCCGGCCAAGGTGGCGCGCGCCAACCGCGCCACCTCGATGGCCTACAAGCCGGCGCTGGAAAAGATCACCGGCTTCGACATCAACTGGAACATCGTCTCCTACCCCAATGCCAGCTGGGCCAGGCTGGTGTTCCCGAACGATCCGGAAGAGGTCGCCGTGAAGAAGCTCGCCGACGCGATCTTCGCGGCGAGCCGGGTGGACGTCGACGATCCGATCGGCGCCTGGAAGGCCCATAATGCCAAGCTCAAGGAGCGCTGGACCTGGCTCAACGGCCAGCAGTTCGCCGCGCTGCACTATGTCGGCCCTGGCACCGACCTCACCATTGGCCTTGCCGATGAGCACCGCTGGAAGGGCGGTGCGTCGGAAGCCAAGAACGGCATCACCTGCAACCCGAACATCCCGACCGAGGAAGTGTTCACCACGCCGCACAGCCAGCGGGTCGAGGGCTATGTCCGCTCGACCAAGCCGCTGAGCCACAACGGCACGCTGATCGCCGATATCGAGGTGAAGTTCGAGGGCGGGCGGATCGTCGAAGCCAAGGCCTCCAAGGGCGAGGCGGTGCTGCAGAAGGTGCTCGATACCGACGAGGGCTCGCGCCGGCTGGGCGAAGTGGCGCTGGTGCCGCATTCGTCGCCGATCAGCAAAAGCGGCGTGCTGTTCTACAATACGCTGTTCGACGAAAATGCCGCGAGCCACATCGCTCTGGGCCAGTGCTACGCCGATTGCTTCATCAACGGCACCAAGATGAGCCCCGACGAGATCGCCAGGCGCGGCGGCAACAAGAGCCTGATCCATATCGACTGGATGATCGGTTCGGACAAGATCGACATCGACGGCATCAAGGCCGACGGCTCTAAGGTACCGGTGATGCGCAAGGGCGAGTGGGCCTGATCCCGAGGCTCGCGTTCAGCGAACCTTAACCAACGGCAAACTTGTCATCGCGGCGGCGAGCAATCGCCGCCGTTCTATGCAGCGCGATTAATGTTTTGGCGCGTTTCGGTTGCGTAGCATCCGAGCGAGGCTGAGGATCGCATGCGCAATACAGGCACCGTGTCGAGGGGCACACCGCCGGCCGAGGCTGCGGCAGAGACGCTGCGGCTGATCGGCAGCGCCACCGGCATTTCGGTGTGGACCTGGCACGCCCTCACCGATCGGGTCTACCACTCGGCCAACACCATTCGCGGCGAAGCACTCGACCAGGGGGTGCCGTTGGCGCAGATGCTGGCGAAACTCCACGCATCGGACCGGGCGCGGGTGCGGCGGCGACTGCATGCCGCGGTGCGCAGCGGCAAATCCGGCTCGTTCCGGTTCCGCGGCCTGCCGCTTGGAGAGGCGGTTCGCGAGTATACCGCAGCGCATTTTCCACTCGGCCCGAACGAAGTGCAGGTGATCGTACAGGACGTGACCCGCACGACGCTGGCCGAACGGGCGCTGCGCGAGAGCGAAGATCATTACCGCACCGCCGTCGACCTCAACCCCGAGGTGATGTGGCTTGCCGACCCCGAGGGCAACATCATCGAGTTCGGGCCGCGCTGGCTCGAAATGGTCGAACTCAACACCGAGGAGACGCTGGGCCAGGGGTGGGCAAGCGTCGTGCACCCCGACGACCTCGAGCCGACCATCGCCGAATGGACGCGTTCGCTGGCGAGCGGCGAGCCGCTCGACATCACCTATCGCATCCGGCTCAAGAGCGGCGACTATCGCTGGATGCGGGCGCGGGCGGCGGCGCGACGCGACAAGCTCGGACAGATCGTGCGTTGGTACGGCACGCTCGAAGATATCCACGACCGGCGCATGGCGGAGGCGGCGCTGCGTGAAAGCGACGCCTTTGCCCGTTCGATTCTCGAAGCCAGCACCATGGCGATAGAGGTACTCGACAGCGAGGGCCGGCTGATCTTCATGAACGGGCCGGGCGTCCGCATCATGGAGGTCGACGATTTCGCGGCGATCCGCGGGCTGACGTTCGAGCAGTTCTGGCCGGAAGAGCAGCGGCCGGCGATCCGCGCCGCGGTTGCCGCGGCGCAGCAGGGCGAAACAGTGCGCCACACGCTGTTCGGACCGACTGCCAAGGGCAAGCCGCGCTGGTGGGACATCAGCGTGTCGCCGATCCTTGGCGCCGACGGAACGGTGGCGCGGCTATTGGCGCTGTCCCGCGACGTAACCGAGGCCAAGCAGAACGAGGCCGAGGTGGTGGCTGCCGCCAGGCGGCTCGAATACCTGGCCCGGCACGACACGCTGACCGGGCTGCCCAATCGTATGCAGTTCCAGGAGGGGATGGACGCGGCGCTGCTGGGACTGAACGCCGGCAGGGCACTGGCGGTGCTTTCCATCGATCTCGACGACTTCAAGCTGGTGAACGACACATTGGGGCATCTCGCCGGCGACGTGTTGCTGCGCGAGGTGGCCGGGCGGCTCAGTCGAAGCGCCGGCAAACGCGACCTAGCGGCCCGGCTGGGCGGCGACGAGTTCGCGCTGCTGATGCCGGTAGAGCGCCCGGAGGAGGCTGCGACGAGGGCGCAGGCGATCCTCGCGGCGCTGGCCGATCCATTCCAGATCGACGGCGAAACGGTGAATATCGGAGCCAGTATCGGCATTGCCATTGCGCCGCGCGACGGGCTGAGCACGGAGAGCCTCCTGCAATATGCCGATGTGGCGCTCTACCGGGTGAAGAGCGAAAAGGGGCGCGACTTCCGCTTCTTCGAGCCGGCAATGGACCAGGCGTTGCGCGAGCGGCGCGAGATGAAGCGCGACCTGTCGCTGGCGCTGAGCCGGGGCGAACTGAGCGTCATGTACCAGCCGCAGATCGATATCGGCAGCAATCGACTGGTCGGCTTCGAAGCGCTGCTGCGCTGGGACAGTGCGACCCACGGGGCGGTATCGCCGATGGTGTTCGTCCCGCTGGCGGAGGAGAGCGGGCTGATCGACGCGATGGGGGCCTTCGTGCTGCGCGAGGCCTGCCGTGAGGCGGCGCATTGGCCGGAGGCGCTGTCGCTGGC
Source organism: Devosia sp. (assembly GCA_016793415.1). GTDB lineage: Bacteria > Pseudomonadota > Alphaproteobacteria > Rhizobiales > Devosiaceae > Devosia_A. The sequence goes on from JAEUMC010000609.1 coordinate 4,837, forward strand.
GGTAAACCTGTCGCCGGCGCAGTTCCGCAACCGTGCGGTGGTGCGCACCGTGGCCGACGCGCTGGCGGAAACCGGCTTCAAGCCGGCACGGCTGGAGCTCGAGATCACCGAGTCGGTGCTGTTCGACGAAAGCGCCGAGGCGCTGGCCTCGCTCGAAGAACTGCACCGGATGGGCATCAGGGTGGCGCTCGACGATTTCGGCACCGGCTATTCGTCGCTGAGCTACCTGCGGCGTTTTGCGTTCGACAAGATCAAGATCGACCGCTCGTTCGTCGCCGACCTGCCCGGGGCTGACGACTCAGCGGCGATCGTCCGCGCCATCATCGGGCTGGGGCGCTCGCTGAAGACGCGGGTGACGGCCGAGGGCGTCGAGAGCTGGGAGCAGTTGCTGATGCTGCGAGCCGAAGGCTGCAACGAGGCGCAGGGTTACCTGTTCAGCCGGCCGTTGCCACCGGTGGAGGCACGGGCATTGGCAAGAAGCGGCGTCGAAGGGCAGTCGGTGATCGGCAGACACCGGCAACAGCAGGGCTGATAAACACCAATACTTAACCGGGCTGCGGCTAGCGTTCGGCTGCACCCGCACTTCCTGCCCCGTCACGGACCCTGATGTTCGACAAGCAGTTGATCGCCACGCCGTCGGAATCGCTCGCCGAGATCGAACCGGCAGCGCCGATCACCGATGCCGACCGGGCGCTGCAACTGTACGAACTGCACGAAGGCTACGGGCTGTGGAAGGTGATCTTTCCAGGCTCGGTCGTGCTGTCGGACCGGGTGGCGCTGATGTACGGGCTCGCCGTCGATGGCCCGGTACCCCTGCAGGACATGGTGAAGCTCTATGTCGCCGAGGATCGCGGCAAGCTGCTGACGCTGATCGCGCAGGCGCTGCAGGATCGGCGCGGTTTCCGCTGCCGGCTCAGGATCGAGCGGCGTGACGGCGAAATCCGGATGATCGAGACCATTGCGGACCTCAGAACCCGCGACGGGCGGGTGATCGAGTTGTTCGGCGCCAGTCGCGACGTGACTGCCGAGATGGAACGCGAACTCGCGGTACAAGGCCGGCTGAAGCTGGTGCAGGACCTGGTAGGCGACATGCCGGCGCCGATCGTGGTGCTGGACGAAAAGCTGCGCGTGGTCGACTGCTCGCTCTACTGGCTGAAGGCGCACCGCTATGTCGAGCGGCGCGAGGTGATGGGCAAATCGCTGGCCCAACTCAACCCCGACATGTCGGCGGAGCAGGCCGGAGAATACGAAGCGGCGCTGAAGGGCCAGACGGTCAAGACCCGCCGCAGCTTCATGAGCCCGAGCACCGGCACCGCGGTGGCGTTCAACACCATCATCCGGCCGTGGTTCGCGGCGGACCGCAAGGTGGGCGGCATCACCATCACCATCGGTTGGGCCGAGATCGCCACCACCAAGAGCACCGCGCCGGTGGCCGCGCCGGTCGAGGATTTCGACGGCTCGCTGCTCGACATG
>JAEUMC010000635.1 GCA_016793415.1 Devosia sp.
GGCGGCGCCGATCTGCAGCGCGAGGACGATGATGACCGTGGCGATGGCCCGGAACACCGTGCCGCTTGTCCCCGGCACGCCTAGAACCAGTGGCACCGCGGTGTTGAGCAGGGCGACCACCAGAAAGGCGATGAAGCTGCCGACCAGGCCGCGATCGGAGAAGTCGAAATAGCTGTTGGCCCGGCGATCACCGGTGACCAACGCCACGACGCCACGGGCGGCCGAGGCCACCTCGTTCCAGATATCGTTGCTGCGTTCAGGCACTAGCCGACCCCGTTCGATCCGGTGGTCAGCATGTAGAGCCCGACTCGGATGGCGACAAGCGCGACGATAGAAAGAATGGCAAACGCGGCGGAAATGCCGAACCGCAGTTTGCCGATCTCGCGCGCCACCCTGAACAGCATGAAGCCGATCACCCCGAGCGTCGCCGTCAGCGCGTTCGAGCCGCCCAGGTAGGCGAGCGGTAGCGATAGCCCGAAGACGAACGCCACGGCATAGGTGGCCGGCACCGCCATCGCTACGGCCGGCGTCCGGAACACCTGCGCCGTCACCGAGATCACCCCCAGGACGACACCCAGCTGCAGGGCATTGGCGAGGAGGCTCAGGATGACCGTCGCCCAGCCGGGGAAACCGCTGAGCCCGCTCTCTATGACGATCAGCAGCAGTACAATGGCGAAGAAGCACCCGACGGCGTTGACCAGCCCCAGGCCGGTGAGGTTGAACTTATCCGCTGCGCCCGGGCGCGCCGTCAGCAGGTCGAGCCAGCCGACAATGGCGCGCCACAGCTCGCCGAAGGCGTTCATGGCGTGGCCAGCATCGCCTGCCCGGTCGGCAGCACGAGGAACAGGAAGCTCGCGGCGAAGCTGCCAAGCGCCACCAATGTACCGATCAGGATCGCGCCGCCCCAGCCGATGCCGAACAGGCTCTTGGTCGCCCGCGCCGAAAAGTAGCCGAGGATCCCGATCATCGCCGTGCCGGCGCCGACCCCGAAAGCGCCGAGGATGATGCCGATCAATTGGCTCATCGCGAGGACGAGGGCGATGAACAGGAACAGTGCCGGCAGCCGGTCGCGCTTGTCGAGCATCAGCCCGGCGCCGCCGATCACCAGGTAAGGCACCGCCGTCATCACCAGCGCCAACAGGGCGAAGTCGATCACGGCTCGCAACGCCTCCGGCAGGGCTCCGGCAAATGGCACCACCAGCAGTACCGCCTGCAACAACAGCATCACGATGATGCCGGTGACCGCATGGGTCCAGCTCACACGCGCCGCGGCCTCGTCGGTCGCCGGTGTCCGGCCGAACGCCGCCTGCGTCGCGGCGCCCACCGCGTTCAGAAAGTCCGTCGCCATCATTCCGTGCCCAGGTAGTCGGCAATGAACTGCGCATAGAGCGCCGTCAGTTCCTCGACATCGGCGACCCGCACGTTCTCGTCCACCTTGTGCATGGTGGGACCCGGCAGGCCGAACTCCACCACCGGGCAATACTCGGCGATGAACCGCGCGTCCGAGGTACCGCCGCCGGTCGAGAGCTCCGGCGGGATGCCGGTGCGTCGGGCAATGGTCTCGATCAGCGTCTCCACCCCGCCGCCCAGCGGCGAGAGGAACGAGCGGGACGGGCGGCCGACCACCGTGAACTCGGCCCGGCAATCGCGCAGGTCCTGATTGCCGATCACCTCTTCGATCGCCGCGATCAGGCTTTCGGGCGTCCACCGATCATTATAGCGCACGTTGAAGCGCAGCAGCACGGCGGCCGGAATGACGTTGGTGGTCTCGTTGCCGACATCGGCCGAGGTGAATTCGAGGTTGGAGGGCGGAAAGTGTTCGGTGCCGTCGTCGAGCTTGCCGGTCAGCGCCCCGATCAGCAGTGCCGCGGCGGGCAGCGGATTGTTCGCCTTGTCGGGATAGGCCACATGCCCCTGCGTGCCGGTCACCCGGATCTGCCCGTTGAGCGAACCGCGCCGCCCCACCTTGATGCTGTCGCCGACCCGCGCGGTGGCGCTCGGCTCGCCCACGATGGCGAAATCGAAGCGGTGACCTCGTGCCTCCGCCCAGGCCATCAGCTTGTCGGTGCCGTTTACGGCATCGGCTTCTTCGTCATTGGTGATGGCGAGCGAGATGCGCCCTGCCTCCGGCGCCCGGGCAATCGCCGCCACGAACGCCGCGATCCCCGACTTCATGTCGGCCGCGCCGCGCCCGTAGATGGTCCCGTCGACGATCTCGGCCGCGAACGGCGCGTGCCGCCATGCGACGCTGTCACCCGGCGGCACCACGTCGGTATGTCCGGCAAACAGCAGGTGCTTGCCGCCCTCGCCGCGCGTCGCGAACAGGTTGTCGACCGGATACGAGCCATCCCCCTCGAACCGCACTCGCTCGCAAGCGAACCCCAACGGCGTCAATGCGGCTTCGAGCACATCGAAGGCGCCATGCAGTTCCGGTGTCACCGAAGGCTGGCGGATCAGGTCTTGCAGCAGTTGGACGGGGTCAATCCCCTGTTCGAGCGTCATTATCCCGTCCGTCTCCGTTAGTCGCGCAGCAACTCGTTGATGCCGGTCTTCGACCGCGTCTGGGCGTCGACCGTCTTGACGATCACTGCGCAGTAAAGGCTGGGGCCGGGCTGGCCGTTGGGCAGCGGCTTCCCCGGCAGGTTGCCCGAGACCACCACGGAGTAGGGCGGCACCTTGCCGACATGGATTTCGCCGGTGGCGCGGTCGACGATCTTGGTCGAGGCGCCGATATAGACGCCCATCGACAGCACCGAACCCTCGCCGACCACGACGCCTTCGACCACTTCGGAACGGGCGCCGATGAAGCAGTTGTCCTCGATGATGGTGGGGCCGGCCTGCATCGGCTCCAGCACGCCGCCGATGCCGACGCCGCCCGACAGGTGGACGTTCTTGCCGATCTGCGCGCAGGAGCCGACCGTGGCCCAGCCGTCGACCATCGAGTTCTCGTCGACGAAGGCGCCGATATTGACGAAGCTCGGCATCAGCACGACGCCGCGGCCGATATGCGAGCCCTGCCGGACGATCGAACCGGGAACGGCGCGGAAGCCGGCTTCACGGAAGCGGTTCTCGCCCCAGCCCTCGAACTTCGACGGCACCTTGTCCCACCAGGTGGTGCCGCCGGGGCCCTGGATGACCGCGTTGTCGTTGAGGCGGAAGCTCAGCAGCACCGCCTTTTTCAGCCACTGATTGACCGTCCAGCTGTCGCCGGACTTCTCGGCGACCCGCGCCTTGCCGCTGTCGAGCAGTTCGAGCGCGGTCTTGACCGCCTCGCGGACTGCGCCCTCGGTGCTCGAGCTGATCTCGGTGCGCGCCTCCCAGGCGGCATCGATTGTCTTGGCGAGATCGGCATACGACATGGGCAGAGCTTTCAGATCGGTGGCAGGAAGGCGCGCCGGACATTATCCGGCCCGGTCCTGCTGTCAACGATCCTTAACCCCAGCCGTGACAAGCTCACGGCCACTATTCGGAGACGCCAGAATGGCCAGACGCGCCCATACCCCGCTTCGTACCTCGGTGGAGGACCTGCATGCGGCAAAACGCGCGCCCTCGACGCCGCAGACCGAATCCGCCGCGTTCCGCCTGGCTTTCTCCGACGAAGAGTTCATGACCAGCGAGGATACCCGCGGGGTCCGCTTCCAGCTGGAATATCTGAAGACCGAGTTCCGGCTGCGCGAGCACGGCATCCGTTCGACCGTGGTGCTGTTCGGCGGCGCCCGCATCCCCGAGCCGGGCAAACCCGCCTGGGCCGCCCGCAACGAGACGCAGAAGCGGAACCTCGAGGCGGCTTCGCGCTACTACGACGAGGCCCGCCGCTTCGCCCAGTATGCCTCGCTCACCTCACGGGCGCTGAATTTCCGCGACTATGTGGTGGTCACCGGCGGTGGTCCCGGGGTGATGGAAGCCGGCAATCGCGGCGCCGCCGATGTCGGCGCGCCCACGATCGGGCTCAATATCGTCTTGCCGCACGAACAGGCGCCCAACCACTTCATTACCCCCGACCTCTGCTTCAACTTCCACTATTTCGCCACCCGCAAGATCCACTTCCTGCTGCGCGCCCGCGCCGTCGCCA
>JAEUMC010000665.1 GCA_016793415.1 Devosia sp.
TGCATCAAGCGAGTCGCGGCGCTCCCCGAGCCGGTCGAGCAGTTCGGCCTCGCTGCCGCCCTCACCCTGCATCGGCGCCAGCACGCCGGCACTGTTCAGTTCCATCGGCAGCGCGTCGCCATGCTCGTTGACCGACGGCGGACAGTCGGCAAGTGGCTCGGCGGCGGCCGCAGCCCCCTCGGCCGGCGCTCCATGCCCGGCCTCCGCTGCGGCAGCAGGGGCCGCCTCGGGGGCGCAGGCCACCTCGATCGGTGTTGTGGAATGCCCCTCGGCCGCCGGTGCAGCGCCCTCCTCGGCGGCCGGCTCAGCGGCTGCCGTCGCGCCGTGGCCACCCGCCTCGGCAGCGCCTTCGGGCTCGAGCGGCAGGACCGGAGCCTCGTCGGCAAGCGTCGGGCTGGTATCGGCCATCGTCGTGTCAGGCGGCAGCGCCATGGTAGGATCCGCCCCGCCGGCCGTCGCCGCGGCCGGTGCAGCGTGGCCGCCGCCACCTGCCGCCACCGCGCTGCCGGTACCGGTCAGCACATAGCCGCCGGTCGTCACCAGCCCAATGCCCTTGAAGAGCAGGAGCGCGGTGGCGGCAGCTATGACGACCGGGAGCAGGCGCGGCGTTTTCATCAGGCGGCATTACCCCGGATGCGCGGGCGCATCGACAGCTGCTGCAGCGCCGACTGCACCTTGTTGGGTTCATCCAGCCGATCGTCGAACGGCTGCGTGCCGCGCGCCGCGCTGGTGATCCGCGCCAGCCGATCCATGATCTGCTGGCCGGCATTGACGTGTTGGGCGAGTTCGACGCCGAAGCGCTCGGCTTCTCCGAGCCGTGCCTCAAGCACCGTCTCGGCTTCCTGCGCGGTGTGCTTCAATTCCTGGATCGCCGCATTGGCGAGGCCGGTGGCCTGTACCAGGTCGGCCACCATCTGCTTGAGCTCACCGCGATCCGAATGCAGGCGCTTCAGACGCTGGTTGAGGATCACGCAGTAGCCGATTGTCGTAGCGAGCAAAATCGCGACCAGCGTTTCGATCACGATTCCCAACGGCAAACCGAACATCAGCGCCCCTCCTGCTTGTTTTCATCGATGGCTTCGAACGCCGCCATCGTTACCTTCGGCGCGTTCAGCGGCCGCGACACGCGCACCGACACGTGGTTGCCGATATGCCCCATGATCGCCTCGGTGAGGTCGACATTGCCGCAGCGCAGACCGATCGGGTCGCTCGGCGTACGGTCGAACATCACCGTGTCGCCCGGCTGCATCGACAGCACCCGGCTGAGCGGCAGATCCATTTCGTGCAGGATCGCATCGACCTCGACGTCGGCGGCAAAGATCTCGGTAGCGAGGTGGCCTTCCCAGATCGGGTCGCGGCCGAACTTCTCGCCCATATACATCTGCAGCAGCTGCTCGCGGATCGGCTCGATCGTCGCGTAGGGCAACAGAATCTCGATCTTGCCGCCGCGATCGTCCATCTCGATCCGGAGCTCGATGAGAATGGCCGCATTGGCCGGGCGCGAGATGGCGGCGAAGCGCGGATTGGTCTCGAGCCGCTCGACCCGGAAGTTCACCTCCGTCACCGGCTCGAAGGCGCGGTGCGTATCCTCGAGGATCACCTCGATCATGCGGCGCGCCAGCGCCATCTCGATGGTGGTGTAGGGCCGACCCTCGACACGGATCTGTCCGCCGACGCGGCGGCCGCCCAGCAGCACGTCGATCATCGAATAGATCAGCGAGGAGTCGACGGTCAGCAGGCCATAGTTCTCCCATTCCTCGGCCTTGATCACCGAGAGAATGGCCGGCAGCGGGATCGAGTTGAGGTAGTCGCCGAAACGTACCGAGGAGATGGAGTCGAGCGCCACTTCGACATT
>JAEUMC010000691.1 GCA_016793415.1 Devosia sp.
CGCGCGCCAGACCGCCGGCATGGTGGAAGGCGTGACTCAGGCCCTCGAACTGCTCGCCGACAAGTCGCTTTCGGCCGACGAAGCACGTCGCGAAGCCGCCCGCATCATCGTCAACGCCCTGCAGGGCCAGGACCGCATCGAACAGCGTTGCCAGAACATGGCGCTGGCCGTCCGCCAGTTCGCGCTGCTGCCTCCCGATGCACCGCCGGCCGTCTACGACGAGATCTGGTCGAGCCTGGTGCTCGACGAGCTGCGCGTTCCCGCCCTCTCCGGCAGCGCCAGTTTCGGCGTGCACGGCGAAGCCGAGCTGTTCTAGACCACCTTGGCGCGGACCTTGTGGCGCGGTTGATCCCACGCGCCGGTCTGCATTACCTCGCCGAGAATGCCGGCCGCCCGCTTTACCTCGGCGAAGCTCAGATAGAGCGGCGTCAGCCCGAAGCGCAGGATGTCCGGTTCGCGGAAATCTCCGATCACCCCACGCTCGATCAGCGCCTGCATCACCGCATAGGCCTCGGGATGGCGCAGCGACACCTGCGTGCCGCGTCGTGCCGCGTCGGTCGGCGTCGCCAGCTCCAGCTCCGGCGCCAGTCGCTTCACCTCGCTGGTGAACAGCTCGAACAGTTGATCCGCCTTGGCGCGAAGGGCCGCGAGGTCGACGCCGTCAAACACGTCGAGCGCCGCATCGAGCGCCGACATCGACAGTATCGGCGGCGTTCCCACCCGCATCGCGCCGATACCCTGGGCCGGCCGATAGCCCTCGGCAAAGCTGAACGGCGCCGCATGCCCCAGCCAGCCGGTCAGCGGCTGCCGCAGCCCCGCGAGATGCCGCGGCGACGCATAGACGAAGGCCGGCGCCCCCGGCCCGCCATTGAGGTACTTGTAGCCGCAGCCGACGGCGAAATCGGCATCGGCGCCACTGAGGTCGACCGGAAACGCCCCGGCCGAGTGGCAAAGGTCCCAGATGGTCAGCGCGCCCGCCGCATGCGCCGCCGCCGTCAGCCCGGCCATGTCGAGCCTGGCCCCGGTGCGGTAATTGACTTCGGTCAGCAGCAGCACCGCGACGTCGTCGCCAAGCGCCCCTCTGATTTCGCTGGCATCCACCAGCCGCAGCTCATGGCCCTGCCCTATGAGCTCGGCAACGCCCGCGGCGACATAGGCGTCGGTCGGGAAATTCCCGCGCTCCGAGACGATCACGTGGCGTCCGGGCCGTAGCCGCAGCGCCGTCACCAGCACCTTGAACAGGTTGACCGAAGTGGAATCGGCCACCATCACCGTCTGCGGCGCCGCGCCGACCAGCCGCGCGATCCGGTCGCCCACCCGTCCGGGCAGGTCGATCCAGTCATGCGTGTTCCAGCTGCGGATCAGCCCCTCGCCCCACTGCGTCGCCACCACCTCGGCCATCCGCCCGGTCACGGCGCGCGGCAACGCCCCGAGCGAATTGCCATCGAGATAGATGATGTCGGGAGGCAGGTCGAACAGGGCCCGGGTGCAGGCAAACGGGTCGGCGGCGTCAAGGGCGGTGATGTCGGTCATGTCGTGATCAATAGCGAAGCGAGCGGATGAGAACCAGCGCTCGCCAAGGGGCTCGATATGGCACCCCCCGTGACGGGGGAGGTTGGGAGGGGGTGCGGGGAGCCTCGGTGGTCCCGCGCACGCTGCACACCCCACCCCAGCCCTCCCCGTCAAGGGGAGGGTGTCCGCCGGTGGTCGTGGCAGCATGCAGTCACTCCGCCGCCACTGCCTCATCCGAGTGCCGGTGGATTGCGCCCATCACCTTGCGGCTCATCGCTTCATAACTGCGGTCATTGTCGAACCCGTCGACGA
>JAEUMC010000700.1 GCA_016793415.1 Devosia sp.
CGTCGAGGAGAACCTCCGCTTCGGGCTCGAGAACCAGAAGCTGGCGAAACCCGAGATTGCCGCCCGAGTCGACAAGGCGGCGGAGATCCTGCAGATCAAGCACCTGCTGAAGCGCCGGCCCAACCAGCTGTCGGGCGGGCAGAGCCAGCGCGTCGCTATCGGCCGGGCCATCGTCAAGGAACCCAAGGTGTTCCTGTTCGACGAGCCGCTGTCGAACCTCGATGCCGAACTCAGGGTGAAGATGCGCTCGGAGATTTCGGCGCTGCACCGCCGGCTCGGCACCACCATGATCTATGTCACGCACGACCAGGTCGAGGCGATGACCATGGCAGATCGTATCGTGGTGCTGCGCGAAGGGGTGATCGAGCAGGCGGGCGCGCCGATCGAGCTCTATGCCCGGCCGCGCAACCAGTTCGTCGCCGGCTTCCTCGGCGCGCCGCAGATGAACTTCTTTGCCGGCAAGGTGACGGAAGTCGGCGAACGGCTTGGCGTGGAGTTGAGCAAGGGCGGGCCGGTGCTGAGCCTCATGCGTCGCGAGGGTGCGGTGCAGGTGGGCGATGCCGTTACCATCGGGGTGCGCCCTGAGCACCTGATCCCCACCGCCAATGGGGCGCTCGCCGTCGAGGTGCTTTCCACCGAAGTGCTCGGCGCCGAAACAGTGCTGCATGGCAAGACCGCCGGCGGCGAGGCGGTAACCGCCACGATGCGCGGCATTCTCGCGACATCACGCGGCGACACGCTGCGCTTCGAGATCGCCGATGCCTTCACCCACGTGTTTGACGGCAATGGGCTGACGCTGCAGCCGACCCGGCCGTGGACGGATGACTATATGAGGAAGATCGCGTGATGCTTGCTCGCTGGACAAAAGGCCCCCTCACCCGGCCTTCGGCCGACCTCTCCCCCCAGGGAGAGGTGGAGCTGCGGCACGATCGTGCCCCTCGGTCACCTCTCCCTGGGGGGAGAGGTCGCCGCGCAGCGGCGGGTGAGGGGGCCTTGGCCGCCGCCCTGGCGCTACTGGTTACCCTCACACCAGCCTTCGCCACCGACTACAGCGTCACCTCGGAAAAAGTGAAAGCCCTGACCGGCCCCAATGCTCCGGCGCCGATGAAGGGGCCGGATATCTGCGGCACGGACCTCGGCACCATGGCCGAGATCGACGGCAAGATCGTGCTGGCCTTTGGCGATACGTTCGGCTGGAACGAGAATGCCTGCATCCGCTTCGGGCCGAACTGGCGCTCCAATGTCGTCGCCTTCACTTCGGATCTCGATGCCTCCGACGGCATCGTCATCGACGACTGGGTGAAGGGCGAAGACGGCAAGGCAGTGGAGATCGCGAGGGGGGCGCACCAGGACGCGTTCAAGGGCGAGCAGACCAAGATCCCCACCGCCATGGTGGCGGTCGGCGACACGCTCTACCTGCACTACATGTCGGTGAACGGCTTCTCCTCGATGGGGGGCGTGTGGCTCTGCAACTGGTCGCGCTTCATCTCGTCGACGGATGGCGGCAAGACCTGGAGCCCCGGCCCGGATGAGTTCGGCAGCTTCAAATCGAGCTTCAACATGCTGGCGCTGTCGGCCCAGCCCGGCGTCGGCAACGAGGACGGCAAGTATGTCTACGCCGTGGGCACGCCGTGCGGCCGCTTTGCCGGCGCGCGGGTTGGACGCGTCGCGGCCGACCAGGTGCTCGACACCAAAGCCTGGGAGTATTTTGACGGCAGCGGTTGGGTCAGCGACCGCGCCCAGGCCACCGAAGTGATCAAGCCCGGGGCCGGCGAGGGTTCGCTGGTCTGGAACCCCGGGATCAAGCGGTGGATGTACACCACGCTCAACGAACTCTCCGAGACGATCGAACTGCGCTTCGCCGAGCGGCCGGAAGGGCCATGGTCGGCGCCGGAGGTACTGGCGCGCGGCTCCGACTACGCGCAGGCCTATGGCGCCTACATGACACCGTCGTGGATCTCCGAGGATGGCCTCAGCTTCTGGTTCGTGATGAGCCAGTTCGGGCCGTACAACACCTATGTGATGAAGGCGACGCTGACGCCGCGTTGAAGCGGGTCCGGTCTGCGGACGGGGCCTGCCACCAGTATCCAGAAAAAATACGGATAAATGCTGAGCAAGCTAATGCGCCGTCATTAAGCCGCGACTGGCTACCGTGCCGCACGATCAATGGTGCGGTGGTCCATGCAGAAGCGTGGCGGGCAGAAAACAGCGGACAGCAGGTCCAGCCTCAAGCTTGCCGTCGTCGCCTGGCCGTTCATCGCCATCATCATCGTGCAGGCGTTGCTGGCGAGCTTCAGCCTGCAGATGGCGACCTCGTTGCGCGCCTATGTCGCCGGCGAAAGCCTGTGGTCCACCGGCCAGCACGACGCGATCTACTATCTCAGCCGCTATATCAGCACCGGTGAGGATGACTACCTGCAGCGCCACCGCGCCGCCCTGGCGGTGCCGCTGGCCGATCGCGAAGGCCGGCTGGCGCTGGAGGCTCAACCACCAAACCGCGCCGCTGCCGCTGTGGCGTTCCTCAGGGGCGGCAACCATGCCGAGGACGTCCCCGGGCTGATCTGGCTGTTCGAGAATTTCCGCTGGTTCAGCTACATGGCCGCCGCCATCACCACCTGGCGGGAAGCCGAGCCGCCGTTGCTGGAGCTGCAGGCGCTGGCCAACCAGGTCTCCGGCATGGGCATCAGCGATCGGCTGAAGCGGCAATACTGGCAGGCGCGGCTCGATGAAATCAACGATCGGGTCACGCCGCTGACCCGCGCCTTCTCCACCTCGCTCGGCGAGGGGACGCGCTTTGTCCAGGCGGTTCTCCTCATTGCCAACCTCGCCATTGCTGCCCTGTTCGTGGTGCTGACGCTGTGGCGGCTCGACAGTTTCCTCAAGCACCGGCGGCGGATCGAGCACGAGCTGTCCTGGCGCGCCTCGCACGACGCGCTGAC
>JAEUMC010000713.1 GCA_016793415.1 Devosia sp.
ACTTGCCCGTCCGCTGGTTCGTGACCTTCACGACCGTGCCGAGGGGGAGAGTCTTGTGGGCCGCAGTCATGGCATTCTCATTGAACCGCTCGCCCGAGGCCGTCTTCTTGCCGTGGAAACCTGGTCCATACCAGGACGCCCCACCGCACTGATCTGCCATTGCACCTGTGACTGAGGTCATAAGGCCCGTCACGAGGGCTGCGGCGACCAGAACGATTTTCCTATTCAACCTTGGACTACTCACGCTTGTTTACGATGGGCGGGAGAAGGCTTTGGCGGTGTGGCGACAATATGAACCGAAAATGAACAGGGTCCTTCCAAGTGCAACCGTTGCCGAAATGCATCAGTAGCATTACCCGCCCCGAGTCGAATTTTGTACGAGATTCCAGAAACTTGTCCGGGTTTGGCCAATGACTCGGAAGCGATGGCGGTGGCGCGAAGTTTTTCTCGGCCAGGCAGGAAAATGCATTGGCCGCCCCAAGCCGATAGACAGAATAAGGCGCGATTTCGGCCCACCGAGGCCGGCAGCCGGCCTCTCGAACCCCCGCGTGGGTGCTCGACCAGGGGGCGTCGACAGCGGCTGAAGAATCCCATTTTTGACCAATTGATAAAACTTTTGAGCTGCGTTAGCGTCGCATTCTGGAATGGCTCTAAGGAGAGAGGGAGCTGCCGATGAGCGGGGGAATGCTCAAGCAAGGCATCGCATCCGGGCGACTGGAGCCCGGCCAGTACGCACGCAATTTTTCCGACCTGCATCCGGCGCTCGACCGGCACGAGGCCTTCGTCGAAGCCGATCGCTGCTACTTCTGCTTCGATGCGCCGTGCATGAACGCCTGCCCTACTGAGATCGACATCCCGATGTTCATCCGGGAGATCTCGACGGATAACCCGCTGGGGGCGGCAGTGACGATCTTCGAGCAGAACATCCTGGGCGGGATGTGCGCCCGCGTCTGCCCCACCGAGCAGCTGTGCGAAGATGCCTGCGTGCGCATGGAGGCCGAGGGCAAGCCGGTTAAGATCGGCCAGCTGCAGCGCTACGCCACCGATATCGCGATGCAGGAGAACGCGCAGTTCTTCACCCGCGCCCCGGCCACCGGCAAGACCGTCGCCGTGGTCGGCGCCGGCCCCTCCGGCCTCGCGGCGGCGCACCGGCTCGCCGTGCATGGGCATGATGTGGTGATCTACGACGCGCGCCCCAAGGCGGGCGGGCTCAACGAATATGGCATCGCCTCGTACAAGACCCCGGACGGCTTCGCGCAGGCCGAGGTCGACTACGTCACCTCGATCGGCGGCATCACCATCGAGCTCGGCCAGGCGCTGGGACGCGAACTGTCGCTCGATGGCCTCCTGGCGAGCCACGACGCGGTGTTTCTCGGCGTCGGGCTAGGCGGCGTCAATGCGCTGAGGGCCGAAGGGGAGAATGACGGCTCGCACGGCCTCGCCGACGCGGTCGACTTCATCGCCGAACTGCGCCAGAGCGACGATCTCTCGAGGCTCCCGGTCGGCCGCCGCGTGGTGGTGATCGGCGGCGGCATGACGGCGATCGACGCCGCCGTGCAATCAAAGCTCCTGGGCGCCGAGGAAGTGACCATCTGCTACCGCCGCGGGCAGGAGCACATGAACGCTTCGAGCTTCGAGCAGGATCTGGCGGCCTCCAAGGGCGTCACCATCCGGCACTGGCTGCAGCCGAAGCGGGTCCTGAGCGAGGCCGGCAAGGTGACGGGCATCGAGCTCGAATATACCGAACTCAAGGATGGCCGGCTGAGCGGCATGGGCCACACGCTGACCCTGCCCGCCGACCAGGTGTTCAAGGCCATCGGCCAGACCCTCGAGGACGAGACCGCAGCCGGGCTGGCGCTGACCGCCGGTCGCATCGAGACCGACAGCGAAGGCCGCACCTCGCGGCCCGGCGTCTGGGCCGGCGGCGACTGCATCGCCGTGGGCGACGACCTGACGGTGACCGCTGTGGCGCAGGGCCGCGACGCGGCCGAGAGCATCAACCGCTATCTCGCTGGAAACTGAGGAGGGACGCCATGGCCGACATCCGCAACAATTTCGTCGGGATCAAATCGCCCAACCCGTTCTGGCTGGCCTCGGCGCCGCCGACCGACAAGGCCTACAATGTCGAGCGCGCCTTCAAGGCCGGCTGGGGCGGCGTGGTGTGGAAGACGCTGGGCGAGGAAGGCCCGCCGGTGGTCAACGTCAACGGGCCGCGCTACGGCGCGATCTGGGGCGCCGACCGACGGCTGCTCGGCTTCAACAATATCGAGCTGATCACCGACCGCGACCTGCAGAAGAACCTGCAGGAGATCAAGCAGGTCAAGAAGAACTGGCCGGACCGCGCCGTGGTGGTCTCCATCATGGTGCCGTGCGAAGAGGACGCCTGGAAGGCAATCCTGCCGCTGGTGGAAGAGACCGAAGCCGACGGGATCGAGCTCAATTTCGGCTGCCCGCACGGGATGAGCGAACGCGGCATGGGCGCTGCCGTCGGCCAGGTGCCCGAATATGTCGAAATGGTCGTGCGCTGGTGCAAGCAGTATTCGCGCATGCCTGTGATAACCAAGCTGACGCCCAACGTCACCGACGTGCGCCGCCCGGCCCGCGCGGCCAAGAACGGCGGCACCGACGCGGTCTCGCTGATCAACACCATCAACTCGATCACCGGGGTCGATCTCGACAATTTCGCCCCGATGCCGACCATCGACGGCAAGGGCACGCATGGCGGCTATTGCGGCCCGGCGGCCAAGCCCATCGCACTGCACATGGTGGCCGAGATCGCCCGTGACGCCGAGACCCATGGCCTGCCGATCTCGGCCATCGGCGGCATCGCCAACTGGCGCGACGCGGCGGAGTTCATCG
>JAEUMC010000886.1 GCA_016793415.1 Devosia sp.
CATTCAGGTCCCCCAAAATTCCTCGGGAGACCTGTAGCATGTTGTAATGACGGCACAATATGGCGACCGGAAGCGGCCGCCGCCGGATCAGCTGGCCTTGGCGGCGCGCATCATGCGCTTGCGATCGTTGGGATCGAGCCAGATCTTGCGCAGGCGGATGCTCTTTGGCGTCACTTCGACATACTCGTCGTCGGCGATGTAGCCGAGCGACTGTTCGAGCGTGAGCTTCTTGGGCGGGGTCAGGCGGACCGCTTCATCCTTCGAAGTGGTGCGGATGTTGGTCAGCTGCTTGCCCTTCAGCGCATTCACCTCGAGATCGTTCTCGCGGGAGTGCTCGCCGATGATCATGCCTTCGTAGATGTCGACGCCGGCATCGATCATGATCGGGCCGCGCTCTTCGAGGTTCCACAGCGCATAGGTCACGGCCTGGCCGGTGCCGTTGGAGATCAGCACACCGGTGCGGCGGCCGGGCAGCGCGCCCTTGAACGGCTGGTAGCCGTGGAACAGCCGGTTGAAGATGGCGGTGCCGCGAGTGTCGCTCAGCAGTTCCGGCTGGTAGCCGATCAGCGAGCGGGTCGGCACGTAGAAGCGCAGGCGCGAGCGGCCGACGCCCGAGGGACGCATGTCGACCAGATCGCCCTTGCGCTCGGTCAGCTTCTGCACGACGACGCCGGTATGCTCGTCATCGACGTCGATGATCACTTCCTCGATCGGCTCGAGCTTTTCGCCGTTCTCCTCGCGGATCACCACCTTGGGGCGGCCGATGGTGAGCTCGAAACCTTCGCGGCGCATATTCTCGATCAGCACGGCGAGCTGCAGTTCGCCGCGACCGGCGACGTCGAACGAATCGTTGTCCTCGCCTTCGGTGACGCGGATGGCGACATTGCCTTCCGCTTCGCGCATCAGGCGCTCACGGATGACGCGCGACTGCACCTTGTCGCCTTC
This sequence comes from Devosia sp., assembly GCA_016793415.1. GTDB lineage: Bacteria > Pseudomonadota > Alphaproteobacteria > Rhizobiales > Devosiaceae > Devosia_A. The sequence goes on from JAEUMC010000886.1 coordinate 946, forward strand.
GCGGCCGGCCAGCGGGCCGTCATTGATGCGGAAGGTGACCGAGAGGGTCGGCGGATCGATCGGTTTTGACGGCAGCGGCACGGTCACCGACGGGTTGACCAGCGTGTCGGCCACCGTCGAGGTTTCGAGGCCGGCAATGGCGACGATATCGCCGGCTTCGGCGAGATCGATCGGGGTGCGCTCGAGGCCACGGAAGGCCAGCACTTTCGAGACGCGGCCCTTCTCGACGATCTTGCCGTCGCGGCCGAGCGAGTGGATCGGATCACCGGCCTTGACCGTACCCGAAGTGATGCGGCCGGTGAGGATGCGGCCGAGGAAGGGGTTGCGCTCGATGGTGGTGACGAGCATGCGGAACGGGCCTTCTTCGACCTTCGGCTCGGGCACGTATTCGAGCACCTTGTCGAGCAGTGGGGCCAGCGAGTCCTTGGGGCCTTCCGGCTTGTCGGACATCCAGCCGAGCTTGGCAGCGCCGTAGAGCACCGGGAAATCCAGCTGCTCGGGCGTGGCGTCGAGTGCGATGAACAGATCGAAGATCTCTTCGAGCACTTCGAGGTGGCGCTCGTCGGGGCGGTCGATCTTGTTGATCGCAACGATCGGACGCAGACCCTGCGCCAGGGCCTTGCCGAGCACGAACTTGGTCTGCGGCATCGGGCCTTCGGCGGCGTCGACGAGGATCACCACGCCATCGACCATCGACAGGATGCGCTCCACCTCGCCGCCGAAATCAGCGTGGCCGGGCGTATCGACGATGTTGATGCGGGTGTCCTTCCAGACCAGCGAAGTGACCTTGGCCAGAATGGTGATGCCGCGCTCACGTTCGAGATCATTGCTGTCCATGGCGCGCTCTTCGACGCGCTGGTTCTCGCGGAACGAGCCGGACTGCTTGAGCAGGACGTCGATCATGGTGGTCTTGCCATGGTCAACGTGAGCAATGATTGCGATGTTACGCAAAGACATGAGGGGCGGCCGATCAGACTTTTGGGAGATTTAGCCGCGCCCCATATCGGACAAGGGTCACATTCTCAAGACAATTCGCCGAATGGCTGGGTTGCGGCCATGGCGAAAGCCGCCGCATCGGACAGCGGGATTGCCTCGACTGCAATTAAGGGTATATACCCGCACCCATGTCCGACCCCTGTATCTGCATCGCGGTTCGCAAGGCGAGCCGCAAACTGACGGCCCGCTATGACGCGGCGCTTGAACCCGTCGGGATCAACCTGGCGCAGTTCTCGCTATTGAGGAACATCTCGCGGCACGAGCCGGTGTCGCTGACGCGGCTGGCCGAGATCGTCGAGCTCGATCGCTCGACGCTGGGGCGCAACGTGCGGGTGCTGCAGCGCATGGGGCTCGCGACCATCATGCCGGGCGCAGACCTGCGTGAAGCAACCCTCAGCCTCACCGAGGCGGGGCGGCAGGTGCTGGAGCGGGCGGTGCCGATCTGGGAAGGCACGCAGGACGAAATCCAGCAGCGGCTCGGGGTCGCCGGCGCCGCACAACTCGAGGCCCTGCTCGGGTCACTCTAGGGAACCATTCAACATGCTTTCGGACCGCCTGGCGGCGTTTCTCGCAGCGCGCAACATTCACTATGGCTGGGTGGTTGCCGGTACGACGTTCATCGTCATGCTGGCGACCGCCGGGGCGATGGGGTCGGCCGGCGTGCTGATCCAGCCGCTCGAGCAGGAGTTCGGCTGGACGACGGCGGAGATTTCATCCGCCCTGGCCGTGCGGTTGCTGTTCTTCGGGGTGCTCGGGCCGTTCGCGGCGGCCTTCATGAACCATTTCGGCATCCGCCGCGTGGTGATGACCGCCCTGGCGCTGATCGGCGCCGGGATCATC
>JAEUMC010000773.1 GCA_016793415.1 Devosia sp.
CTGATCCGGGTGCTGCAGCCGGGGTTCTTTTCGCGCAAGGACACCAAGACGCCGACCTGGTTCGCCTTCATCTCGCTGGTGATCAACATCGTCTTGTCGCTGGCGCTGTTCCCGAGCCTCAAGCATGTCGGCATCGCGCTCGCCACCTCGATCGCCGCCTGGGCCAATGTCGTGCTGCTGGCCATTTTCCTCGCCCGCCGCGGTCACTTCACCATCAGCGGCGCCGAATGGCGGCAGGAGGGCATGATCGCCTTACTGACGCTGGTGATGTCGGGGGCGCTCTACGGCCTCGTACTGCTGCTCGGACCGGTGTTCGACCCCGGCTATTTCTTCCCGGCGCAGGCGCTGGCGCTGCTGGCGTTGTGCGTGTTCGGGGCGGGGCTGTATTTTGCGCTGGCGCACCTGAGCGGGGTACAGCGGCTTGGTGGGTTGCTGCGACGGCTGCGGCGGCGTCGCAGCTAATCCGGTGGCTGTCGACCCCCACCCTTAATCCCTCCTCCTAAACATGGGGAGGAAGACGCCAACTCTGAAGCCGGTGTTCTGGTCTCCCTCCCCATGTTTAGGGGAGGGGACAGGGGTGGGGGTCAGCCCGCGCCGGCTCCGGCGATCCCTACTCGTACACCACCACCATCAACGCCCGTGCCGGCGCTTTCCCGTCATTGGCGATCTCGTGCTCGACATCGGCGCGGTAGCGCGCCGTCTCACCTGATCCCAACTCCTGCTCGCCCAAAGCCGTCTTCACTCTGAGACCATCGCTCTGCGCCGTCAGGTGCTCGTACGTGCCTGCCGCATGCGGGGCGCTGTGCAGCCGGCTGCCGGGAGCAATTTCGACCTCGTACCACTCGACCCGACCGGCCATGCTGGTCGGGCTCAGGATGCGCAGCCGCCAGTGCCCTTCGGGGCTGTTGATCTCCGGCGTCAGCGGCACCGTCACCACATCCACCGGCGCCGCCCGCCGATGCGCCACGCCTCCGGCGATCAGGTCGGCGAGGTCGATCTTCAGCGCCTGGGTCAGGCCCCAGAGCACGGCGAAGGTCGGGTTCGATTCGCCGCGCTCGATCTGGCTCAGCATCGAGCGCGACACGCCCGAGAGCGCCGCCAGCCGCTCCAGCGTCAGGTGCCGAGCCTTGCGCTCGCGCTGGATGATCGGGCCGATATCGGGGGCTTCGGTGCTTGCCATGCTGCCTTTATCCATGGAGCGTGATCAGGAAAAGTTGCAGACTTTTCCGGTTCGAGAGCGCGACCACTTTGCTCGAGCACACTGCGGCTGCCAAGCGGAAATTCCGCGATCACTTGACTATCTGTCCGTTATAGCGGAATTTCCTCCATATCGGAGGAATGACCATGCAGACCGGATATCTCGACCACCTCAGGACCATACTGGCCGACATCGAGGCGCAAGGCCTGATGAAGCGTGAGCGAGAAATCACCTCGCCGCAGGGCGGCCAAGTCACTGTTGCAGGCCGGCAGATGGTCAACCTCTGCGCCAACAACTATCTCGGCCTCGCCGACCATCCTGCCATTGCTGATGTCGCGGCCACGGCGCTCGAGCAGTATGGCTTCGGCATGGCCTCGGTCCGCTTCATCTGCGGCACGCTCGATCTGCACCGCGAGCTGGAGACCGCCACCGCCCGCTATCTCGGCAAGGACGACGCGATCCTGTTTGCAGCCTGCTTCGATGCCAATGGCGCGCTGTTCGAGACGCTGTTGACCGAAGACGACGCGATCATTTCGGACAGCCTCAACCACGCCTCGATCATCGACGGGGTGCGGCTCAGCAAAGCCAAGCGCTACCGCTTCCAGACCTCCGACATGGACGACCTCGAAACCCAGCTGAAGCAGGCCGTCGCCGACAATGCCCGCTTCCGGCTGATCGTCACCGACGGGGTGTTCTCGATGGATGGCTATGTCGCCAAGCTCCCCGAGATCCGTGCCCTGGCGGACAAGTATGGCGCCATAATTGCCGTCGACGATTGCCATGCCACCGGGCACCTGGGGCCTCAGGGTCGCGGCACCGGAGCGCTGACCGGCGCCGAGCCCGATATCATCACCGGCACCTTCGGCAAGACACTGGGTGGCGCAATGGGTGGCTTCATCACCGGCCCGCAAGCGGTGATCGACCTGTTGCGCCAACGGGCGCGGCCCTATCTCTTCTCCAACGCGCTCGCCCCCGCGGTGACGGCCGGCTCGCTGAAGG
>JAEUMC010000779.1 GCA_016793415.1 Devosia sp.
CAAGCGATCCTCTAGAATGTGGGAAGGGCGGGGCAATGTGCACCGCCCTTTCGTTCGTGGAGGAGCGTCATGGCCAAGGTCGTCATCATTGGAGGCAGCGGCCATGTCGGCACCTACCTGGTGCCGCGGCTGGTCGAAGCCGGTCACCACGTGATCAACGTCACCCGTGGACACCGCAAACCCTACGCGCCCAACGCGGCGTGGGGCAGGGTGGAGACGGTGCTGATCGACCGGGAGGCAGCCGAGCACGAAGGCAGCTTCGGCACCGCCATTGCCGCGCTCGAGGCCGACATCGTCATCGACATGATCTGCTTCGTGCTGCCGCGCGCCCAGCAACTGGTCGAGGCACTGCGCGGCAGGGTGCAGCACTTCCTCCATTGCGGCACCATCTGGGTCTACGGTCACAACGCTGAGGTGCCGGCGACTGAAGATCAGCCGCATAACCCCTTCGGCGAATACGGCACCCAGAAGGCGGCGATCGAGACCTATCTGCTCGACGAGGCGCGCCGCCGTGGCTTTCCTGCCACCGTCTTCCGCCCAGGTCACATTGTCGGCCCTGGCTGGGCGCCGCTGAACCCGGCGGGGCATTTCAACACCGAGGTGTTCTCGCAGATCGCGCGCGGCGACGAACTGGTGCTGCCGAATTTCGGGCTCGAGACCGTCCACCACGTGCACGCCGACGACCTGGCGCGGCTGATCATGGCGATCATCGCCAACCGTTCCACCGCCGTCGGCGAGGCCTTCAATGCGGTTTCGCCGCAGGCCATCAACCTGCGCGGCTATGCCGAAGCGATGTATCGCTGGTTCGGCCATGAGCCGAAGCTCAGCTACCTGCCGTTCGACGCGTGGAAGGCCGGCCAGGACGCCGATGAGGCCAATGCCACCTGGGAGCACATCGTGCGCAGCCCGAGCCACTCCATGGAGAAGGCGCGGCGTCTGCTCGGCTACAGCCCGCGCTACTCGTCGCTCGAAGCTGTAAAGGAGGCTGTCAGCTGGCTTATCGACAATGGCAAGGTCGCAGGTCCGCAAGACTAGTGAAATCGGCTCATGGCACACCGGCGTCACACACGAGGTGAGCCAATGACCCATAGCTACGAAGATCGTATCAACCGCGTCACCGCCTATATCTACGAGCATCTCGACGAGCCGCTCGATCTTGGCCGTCTCGCCGACGTCGCAGCGATGTCGCCCTGGCACTGGCATCGCGTCTACTCATCGATGCGCGGCGAGACCGTGGCCGCAGCGGTACGGCGGCTCCGCCTGATGCGAGCTGCCAATGAGCTGGCCAATTCCACCGCCCCGGTCGAGGCGATCGCCAGGCGCTCCGGCTACGACAACCTGCAATCCTTCACCCGCATCTTCGCCGAAGCTTACGGCATGCCACCGGCCCGCTATCGCAGGGAGGGCAGTCACACTGCGTTCAACCCGGCGCAGAACGGCGCCCCGATCCCGCACTTTGCCGTGGAAATTCGCCCCCTGCCGGCCATGACCATCGCCACCGAACCGCATGTCGGCGACTACATGAATATCGGCATGGCCTTCGACCGGCTGTTCGGACGGCTCGGCGCTGCCGACCTGATCGACCAAGGCACCCGCATGTTCGGGGTGTATGGCGACGACCCGAGCGCCGTGCCGGTAGATGAGCTCCGCTCGTCGGCAGCCGCCACCCTCAACTCCCCGCCGGCCGGCTTGCCGATCAGCACGACCCGGGCCGGCGATTATGCCGTGCTGCGCCACAAGGGGCCCTATGCCGACATGCGCGCCGAGTACAACTGGCTGTTCGGCACCTGGCTGCCGCAGTCTGGGCGGGAGATCGCCGACGCGCCGGTGCTGGAGGAATACCTCAACAGCCCGCGCGACGCCGCGCCGTCCGAGCTTCTCACCGTCCTCTATCTGCCGCTGGTGTGAGCCATGCCCAAGTCCTGGACCGAAAGGCTAAACGCGCCGGCCGAGCCGGTGGTGAAGCTGGCCCCGATCAGCATCGCCGGCATGCGCGCTGGCCAACTCATGCTGGTGCCCACCGCGCGGATGATCGCCGACTTCATGTCGGCCATCCCGCCCGGCCACGCCGTCGGCATCAGAGCCATGCGCCAGGAACTGGCGCAACGCCACCAAGCCGAGGTGACCTGTCCGATCTATACCGGCTATCACCTTCGCACCGTAGCCGAGGCCGCGCTGGAGGCTTACGCGGCGGGAGTGCCAGCCGAGGCCATAACGCCGTTCTGGCGCGTGTTGGACGAGACTAGCCCGACCACCGGCCGGCTTCCCGATGGTGTTGCGTTCATCGCCGCGCGGCGGGCGGCTGAGTGCTGAGGGTTCTCTGCAGCCTGCCTTGCAGCTATCGTTCCGCCGCCTGGAGGAACGAGGATGCACAAGGGATCATGTCTTTGCGGAGCTGTCCGGTTTGAAGTCATTGGCGAGCTGGCACCGCCAACTGCTTGCCATTGCAGCAAGTGTCGCAAGCACACGGGTCACTATGAGGCCGGCACCGACGTGCCAAGATCCGCCCTGACGGTCTTCGGTGAGGAAAAGGTAGGCTGGTATCATTCGTCGGAGAAAGTGCGACGCGGCTTCTGCACGATCTGCGGCTCGTCGCTGTTCTTCGATCCGATCTACCGCGACTGGGTCGGCATCTGCATGGGCGCCTTTGACACACCGACCAACACCCACCTCGCGATGCACATCTTCGTTGCCGACAAGGGCGACTACTACGACATCGCCGACGGGCTGCCGCAGAACCTGCAATGAGGGGGCCTAGGCGGCAGGGTACGAGAAATTTTCTCCCTGTCCCCCTTCACTGTGTCATGTGGCTTCTCTAACAAGGGCCGAGCAATCGATTGCACGGACAAGGGGTCACGCACATGTCTACCATCATCGACATCACCGGCCGGCAGGTCTTCGACAGCCGCGGCAATCCGACTGTCGAGGTGGATGTGGTGCTCGATGACGGCAGCTTCGGCCGCGCCATGGTGCCCTCGGGCGCTTCGACCGGCGCGCATGAAGCGGTGGAACTCCGCGATGGCGGCAAGCCGTTCCTCGGCAAGGGCGTCACCAAGGCGGTCGATTTCGTCAACACCGAGATCTTCGCCGAGATCCAGGGGCTCGACGCGCTCGACCAGATCGGCGTCGATCGCGCCCTGATCGAGCTCGACGGCACGCCGAACAAGTCGCGGCTGGGCGCCAATGCCATCCTCGGCGTGTCGCTGGCCGTGGCCAAGGCCGCTGCCGAATCGAGCGAGCTGCCGCTCTACCGCTATCTCGGCGGCCCGAACGCTCACGTCTTGCCGGTGCCGATGATGAACATCATCAACGGCGGCGCCCACGCCGACAACCCGATCGACATGCAGGAATTCATGATCCTGCCGGTCGGCGCCGAGAGCATCGCCCACGCCGTGCAGATCGGCTCGGAGATCTTCCACACCCTGAAAAAGGGTCTCGCCGCCGACGGCCACAACACCAATGTCGGCGACGAAGGCGGCTTCGCGCCCAACCTCAAGTCGGCCGAGGCGGCGCTGGAATACATCGTCAAGTCGATCGAGAAGGCCGGCTATACCGCCGGCAAGGACGTCTATCTCGGCCTCGACTGCGCCTCGACCGAGTACTTCAAGGGTGGCAAATATGCCATGGAAGGCGAGGGCAAGACGCTGTCGTCCGAGGAGAACGCCAAATTCCTCGCCGGCCTCGTCGACCGCTTCCCGATCATCACCATCGAAGACGGCATGGCCGAGGACGACTGGGAGGGCTGGAAGGCGCTGACCGACCTGCTCGGCAAGAAGGTGCAACTGGTCGGGGACGACCTGTTCGTCACCAACACCGAGCGCCTCCGCTCCGGCATCAAGATGGGCGTCGCCAACTCGATCCTCGTCAAGGTGAACCAGATCGGCTCGCTGTCCGAGACGCTGGACGCCGTCGATACGGCGCACCGCGCGGCCTACACCTCGGTGATGTCGCATCGCTCGGGCGAAACCGAGGATTCGACCATCTCCGACCTCGCCGTCGCCTGCAACTGCGGGCAGATCAAGACCGGCTCGCTCAGCCGCTCCGACCGCCTGGCCAAGTACAACCAGTTGATCCGCATCGAAGAGCAGCTTGGCACCTCGGCCAAATATGCCGGCCGCAGCATTCTGAAGGCCTGATGATGATGCTCCGGATCGCCCTCTCTGCGGTTGTTCTGGCCCTCGGCTGTTCGACCGCGGGAGCGGCGGGCTGGAGCTACAAGACGACCACCGGCGGTTTGCTGCCAAAGGGCGAGACCACCTTTACCGCGTCGACCACCAGTGCCGATGGTTTTGCCGCGGAGTTCCGTTGCGACTCCCTTGGCCGCAATGTGGTGTTCTTTGCCGAGCTCGAAGTGTTCACCGACAAGCCGCCACGGCGCGGCGAGCCGAAGATCATCGACTTCAAGGTCACCAGCACCAAAGCGTCATGGTCGGTGGATGGCGCCAAGCCAGCCGGCGGTAAATGGAAGAAGTCGCGGGGCACGGTCTTCGCCGATGGCGCGACGGCCAGCCAGATCCTCGCCGCGGCCCTGGGAGGTCAACGCGACCTCGTGATCTCGTCGGGCAAATCCTCGGTTGCCTTCGGCCTTTCCGGCGGAGCGAAAGCTCTGACCAAGCTCGCTTCGTCGTGTCGCTGACCTAACCCTGACACTTTCCGCCAGGCGACTCGGGTAGGCTGACGTCATGCCCGATCACTTGAAGCACTCCGGAACATCGCCAGCCACCCAGGCTGAAGCGCTGCGGGACATTATTCGCGCCGCGCCACTCTTGGTCGACGTGCTTGAACGGCTGCCTGAGCTGAACCTGCCGGACGCCTGGCTGGTCTCGGGCGCCATCTACAACACGGTGTGGAACCAACTCACCGACCGGCCGCCGCTGACCGGCATCAACGACATCGACTTGTTCTATTTCGACGCCTCGGACCTGAGCTACGAGGCGGAGGACCGCGCCATCAAGCGCGCCGATCAGGTGTTTGCCGGCCTGCCGCTGCCGGTGCAGCTGCGCAATCAGGCCCGCGTGCACCTGTGGTACCCCGAGCGCTTCGGCGAGCCCTATCCCGCGCTGACGTCCTGCCGCGAAGCTATCGACCGCTTCGCCTCGCTGACCCACGCCGTCGCCGCGCGGTTGGACGGGGCAGGGGAGATCGAGCTCTACACGCCGTTCGGGCTCGATGACCTGTTCAGCTTTCGCATCGTGCCGAACCGGCGGATGAACAATCGCGCCACGCATGAAAAGAAGGCGGAACGGGCAAGGACGGTATGGCCGGAGATTGTGGTTGAGGCTTGGTAGGGCGAGCTGGCGCCGAGAACGCCTCGCGATTGTGCTCATTCATCATCCGTCGTCATCCCCGCGAAGGCGGGGACCCAGTGCGATCTGTCAGCCACCGTTGCACCTGAGGCATCCCACTAGGTTCCCGCATTCGCGGGAATGACGTCGGTGGGTTTTGATGCCACTGCTCACCTCGTCTCCCGCAACCACCCGTTAAGCCCCGGTGAACTATAAAGGCCTGCAACAGCACCAGGCGAAGCTCGTCCATGCCCACACGTTTGAAACGCCCTGCCTTCTGGCGCCACGTCGCCCTTGCGCTGGGGCTGATCGCCTTCCAGGGCTACCTCGGCTACAGTGTGGTCACCGGGCAGTTCGGCATCGAGAGCCAGGATGTGCTCGAGGCCGAGATCGACGAACTGAATGCCAAGTCAGGGGCGCTGCAGGCCGAGATCGACTCGTTCCGCCACCGGATCGACCTGTTCCAGACCACCCGGATGGATCCGGACCTGGTCTCCGAGCGGGCGCGCGCGCTGCTCTCGATGGCCCAGCCCGATGATATCGTGGTGATGGTCAATCCCGGCACAGGTAAACCACTTGCTGGTTCATCGACTGCATCAACCACAGATCAGTTAAGCGGAATTATCGAAGACGGCATAGACTGATAGCGCCGTTTCTTCATCCGCTGCGCGGATTCGCCTCCGTCACATTATTGCGCTAAGCTCCGCCGACCAGCGGTCTTCGGGCCGCGATAGTGATGCGGCTTATCCATCTTCCGGAGCTCTCGCCCATGGCGCGTAAAGCGGCGGCCAAAACGGCCCAGTCCAATGTCCCCGAACTCACCAAGGAACAGGAACTCGCCGCCTACCGCGAAATGCTGCTGATCCGCCGCTTCGAGGAGAAGGCCGGCCAGATGTACGGCATGGGCCTGATCGGCGGCTTCTGCCACCTCTATATCGGCCAGGAAGCCGTGGTCACCGGCGTCACCATGGCGTCCAGGAAGGGCGAGGACGCCCAGATCACCGGCTACCGCGACCATGGCCACATGCTGGTGATGGGCCTCGACCCCAAGGGTGTCATGGCCGAGTTGACCGGCCGCCAGGGCGGCCTGTCGAAGGGCAAGGGCGGCTCGATGCACATGTTCTCCAACGAGCACCGCTTCTACGGCGGCAACGGCATCGTCGGCGCCCAGGTATCGCTCGGTACCGGCTTGGCTTTTGCTTCGAAGTACCGCGGCGACAACACGGTTTCGATTTCTTATTTCGGCGACGGCGCTGCCAACCAGGGCCAGGTCTACGAGAGCTTCAACATGGCCAAGCTCTGGAACCTGCCGGCGGTCTATATCGTCGAGAACAATCGCTACGGCATGGGCACCTCGGTCGAGCGCGCCTCCGGCCAGCCGGACTTTTCCAAGCGCGGCATCTCCTTCGGCATCGAAGGCGAGCAGGTCGACGGCATGGACGTCCGCATGACCTATGACGCCGCCAAGCGCGCCATCGAGCATGCCCGCTCGGGGAAGGGCCCCTACATCCTTGAGATGCTGACCTACCGCTATCGCGGCCATTCGATGTCAGACCCGGCGAAGTACCGTTCGAAGGACGAAGTCTCGACCATGCGTGCCGAGCACGATCCGATCGAGCAGGTGAAGCAGCGCATCCTCGAGAAGCGCTACGGCACCGAGGAGAGCCTCAAGGAGCTCGAGACCGAGATCCGCGCCATCGTCACCGAGGCGGCCGATTTCGCTACCTCCGATCCGGAGCCGGCGGCGTCCGAACTCTGGACCGATATTTACGCTCCCGCCTGATCGCGTAATCCTTTCCCTTTCGATCTCCCGCTGGAGACCCTGAATGCCCACAATCCTCATGCCCGCCCTCTCGCCGACCATGGAAGAGGGGAAACTCTCCAAATGGCTGGTCAAGGAAGGCGATACGGTAAAGCCCGGCGACGTCCTGGCCGAGATCGAGACCGACAAGGCGACCATGGAGGTCGAGAGCGTCGATAGCGGCGTGGTCAACAAGATCATCGTCCCCGAGGGCACCGAAGGTGTGAAGGTCAACGCACCGATCGCCGTGGTCCTCGGTGAGGGCGAACAGCCCGGCGATGTCAGCCAGCAGCCGGCGCAGCGCGCGCCCGAGCCGGTCGCTGCGGCGGCCGTTGCGGAAGCCGTCGCCTCGCCGACGCCGACTGCTCCGGCGGGTGTGGCTCCGGTCTCCATCCTCGAAGTGGCGTCCGATCCCGATCTGCCTGCCGGCGTCGAGATGGTCGAGATGACCG
>JAEUMC010000781.1 GCA_016793415.1 Devosia sp.
AACAGCCGCAAGTGTTCGCAGACGATCTGGCTGGCATAGAGTTTCACCCGGTCGGCGATCAGCCCGGCGGCCCGCGCTTCCAGCAGTTCCAGCGTGAAGGTGCCAAGGTGCTCCTCGAGCCGGGCGCGCCAGCTGACCTGCACGGAGTTGCCCGGCTGCAGCGTCGCCGCAAGCTTGGATGAACGCCCACCGCGGATCAGCCCGAGGTGCCGCCCCCGGCCCTCGACCATCACCTCGGCGATGACGCTCGATTCGCCGTGGCGGCGGACGCCGACAATGAGGCCTTCACCGTCCCACTGCATGGCTCGTCACGCCGGAGCGCCCCTCACTTCTGGTGCGGGTACTCCAGCCCCATCTCGCGATAGCGCTCGGGGTCGTCGCCCCATTTTTCGCGGACCTTGACGAAGATGAACAGGTGCACCGGCACCTCGAAAATCTCCATCAGCTCCTTGCGGGCCTCGGCGCCGATCGCCTTGATGGTCTGCCCACCGGCGCCAAGCACGATCTTCTTGTGGGTGTCGCGGGTGACGTAAATCACCTGGTCGATGCGATAGGAGCCATCCTTGTTGATGGTGAACTTCTCGCCCTCGACCGTGGCGTTGTAGGGAATCTCGTCGTGGACGCGCAGGAACAGCTTTTCACGCGTCACCTCGGCGGCGGTGATCTGCAGCGTCAGGTCGGTGAGTTGATCCTCGGGGAAGTGCCAGGGGCCGAGCGGGATCCGCTCCAGCGCCCAGGTCAGGAAATCCTGCACGCCGCTGCCTGTCAGCGCCGAGATCATGAAGGTCTTGTCGAACTTCAGTCGGGCGTTGAGCCCCTCGGCCAGCGCGAATAGTTTTTCGGGTTTGATCAGGTCGACCTTGTTGAGCACCAGCACCTTGGGGTGCGGCACCTTCTCGAGCCCTTCGATCAACGCCTCGATCTCGGGCGTCACGCCGCGCTCGGCATCGACGATGAACGCCACCAGGTCCGCGTCGCCCGCGCCGGTCCAGGCGGCTTCCACCATGGCGCGGTCGAGCCGGCGCTTGGGCGCGAAGATGCCCGGCGTATCGATGAAGACGATCTGGCTATCGCCCTCGGTCACGACGCCACGGACCATCGAGCGCGTGGTCTGCGCCTTGTGGGTGACGATCGACACCTTGGTGCCGACCAGCGCGTTCAGCAGCGTCGACTTGCCGGCATTGGGGGCGCCAACCAGCGCGACGAAGCCGCAGCGGGTGTTCTCGCCTGCCACCGGCAACTCGGCAGCCTCGGGCATTTCATTCTTGTCGGTCATTTGCTGTCGCGCCAGACCTTCTCACGAATGAGGAAGGCTTCGGCGGCCTTGTGCTCGGCGAGCTTCTTGGAGGGGCCGGTGGCGGTGATGGCGGGAAAATCCCCCAACCGCACGGCAATGGTGAATTCCGGCGCATGGTCGGGGCCGGTGCGCTCGATCTCGGCGTAAAGCGGCGGCTCGAGCCCCCTGCCCTGCGCCCATTCCTGCAGCGTGGTCTTGGGATCAGCGCGGACATGGCCGGCATGGTCAAGCTGTTCGCCGAACAGCCGCTCGACGATCTCGTAGGCCTGGCCCAGCCCGCCATCGCAGAAGATGGCGCCGATCACTGCCTCGGCAATATCTCCGAGGATGGCATCCTTGTTGGCGCCGCCGGTGCGCGCCTCGCTGTCGCCGAGGTTCATCTCGGAGCCGAGATCCAGTTGCCGGGCGATCGCCGCACAGGTCTCCTTGCGCACCAGGGTGTTGAGCGAGCGCGACAGCTCGCCCTCGTTGGCCTTGGGCATGCGACGATAGAGCATATCGGCCACGACGAGGCCGAGCACGCGATCGCCGAGGAACTCGAGCCGCTGGTAGGAGCGCTCGATGCGCTTGCCGGGAGAGACGGCGCTGGAGTGTGTCAGCGCCCGATCGAGCAGGTCCGGATCGGCAAAGCGATATCCCAGACGAGCTTCGAGCTTTTCGTGCGAGCGCCCCTTCGCCATCAGTTCACGGACTGGAACATCCGGTCCCAACGGACGTTGGCCGGCCATTCCCACAGCTGCCACGGCGGCAGGTTGTTCTTGATCGAGAAGAAGCGCGCCTCGGCCTTGCCGATCAGGTTGTCGAGCGGCACGTAGCCCACCTGGCTCAGCACGCGGCTGTCAGCGGAGCGATCGCGGTTGTCGCCCATCATGAAGAAGTGCCCGGCCGGAACGACGTACTCGGCGGTGTTGTCGAGCTGCTCGCTGTCGGAGATTTCCTGGAT
>JAEUMC010000782.1 GCA_016793415.1 Devosia sp.
CCCCGACACTGCGTCCACACTCGCTTATCGGGTGGGCCGGATGCTGTCCCCGATCAGGCGGCATCCGGTTCCCCCTTTTGTCGGCGCTTCTAGTGCTTGCGCCAGACCTGGACGTCTTCGTCGGCGACGAGCCGCAGCCCGTCGCTGTTTTCCACATAGACCGATGCCGTCTCGCCCAGCGCGCGCAGCATCCGTGCCGCAAACAGGGCGTCCGAGATGGCTTCATCGCGCTGCGTATAGGGGCGCGGGCCCGAGGCCGTATCGAGATCGCGACCGGGGCTGGCGATTCGCCAGCCGGCGCCGTCGTGCCGCACCAGTATTCTCACCGTCATGAACTGCTCTCCGATCGGCCCTGAACGTCCGAATACGGCTCGCGGTTGCCTGGAGCGCTTTCGGGAAAGAGCCTGTCCCCGCGCAGGCCGGGACGTGAGACTCTTTCGGTTCGAAAGCGCGACAATCAAAGATCGATACTCTCCCTGCTGAAAGCGGCAGCAAGGAGGTAACTCAAGCAGTGTTGTGCGGGCGTGATGCAGCTGTTTTGTCGTCAGCTGATCAGGGCTTGAGCTCGCGGCCGAGCAGGAGCTGATAGCTGGTCAGGCGCTGGCCGAAACGCTTGGTTTCGATCGACCCAAGGTCCTCGACGCTGCTGAAATGCGCCGCAAACGAATCCGGCGAGGTTCCCGATGGCGCAACGATGACCACGTCCTTGCCCGCGTCGGACAATCCCTCGCGCCAGAGCCGAAGCTGCCCCGGCCGACCGCTCAGATCGATCACATTGCTGTCGGTGCCCAGCCCGAAGGCGAGCTTGGCGGCATTGCCATAGGTGTTGGAGGCAATCAGTTCGGCTCCGTATTGCGCGGCGGCCGCTCGGGCCGCTGCCGCTGCCTGCTCCTGCCCGAAGGTCTCGACCGCCTCGCGGTCGTGGATGCCGAGCCACTGGGTCGGCAGTGGCGCCGCCAGGTAGTAGAGCGCCGCGACCGTCATCAGCAGCATGCCCCAGGCCAGATGCAGGCGGATCGCCCAGCGCGAGCGGACGAAGAGCGGCGCGACGACGACGAAGGGCAGAAAGCTCAGCACCAGCCAGTGCGGTTTCACCTGGTCCGCCGCGGCACTCCAGCTGGCGAGCGCCAGCATGCCCACACTCGAGAGCAGGGCGGTCCACCGCCCCAGCAACTGGTAGGCGCCCTGTGGGCCGGCCAGCACCCGTCCGAACAGGAAGCGCAACAGTCCCCAGGCGAGGAACGGCGAAACATAAAACAACGAAGCGGTGAGCACCGAGGTGACGCCGTCGAGCGCGAAATGGCTGCCGCTCGCGTTGAACCGCTCGGCCGTGTGGAAGCCGACGCTGACGAAGTGGTGCTGGGCGTTCCACCACACCACCGGCAGGGTGATCGCCAGTGTCAGCAGCGCGGCGAGATAGAGGTGCGGCGAACGCAGCAGCCGCCGGAACGCGGGCTGCCCGACGATCACCACCACCAGCCCCAGCGCAATGAAGACCGCGTTGTATTTGCTGAGCCCGGCCAGCCCCATGAACAGCGCGCCGAGGTAGAGGTCGCGCAGCCGCCCTTCGCCGCCCTCGCGCAGCGCGCCGAGGAACTTGCCCAGCCGCAGCATGGCGAGCGCCGAGAAGCAGATCAGCAGGTGGTCGGGATAGTTGAGCGTGGTCAGCGCATTGAGCAGCGGCGAGGCGCAGAACAGCGCCAGCCCCACCCAGAAATACCGCTCCGGATCTTCGGGCGCCAGCCAACGGGCGCTGCGGCCGAGGCCGTAGACCAGCACCCCGAAGCTCAGCAGGGCCGGCAGGTGAACCGCGATCGGCGTCCAGCCCAGCAGCAGGGCTGCCGCTCCAGCGGCCCAGCCGACCAGCGGCGCGTGGTCGAGATACGACCACTGCAGATGCGCCCCCCACAGCCAGGAATAGGCCTCGTCGATGTTGGGTGGCACGAACAGCGCGTAGACGAGCTTGAG
>JAEUMC010000796.1 GCA_016793415.1 Devosia sp.
GGGAAGCCTCGGCGCGGACCAGGCCGGCGACCCGGCGCAGCAGGGCCGAGCGCTCGTCGGGCGTCGATTGCCGCCACACGGCGAGCCCGCGCTCGGCTGCGGCCAGCGCCCGGTCGAGATCGGCGGTCGAGGCATGCGGCAATACGCCGATGATCTCCTCGTTGGCCGGGTTGATCACCTCCTCGGAAGCGCCGGTCCCTCTCGTCCATTCGCCGTCGATATAGAGTTCGAGCTTTTCGTATCCGTCGGTCACGACCGTCTCCTGAAGTCCGGCGCTTCGCCCCTGGCATGCGCCTTGAAAGTGCGCCGCTGCAGCGCGGCAGGTTAGGCAACTCAGCCCAGATAGGCGATCGCGTCGATCTCGACTTTGCCAGCCACCATGAGCCGGGATTCGACGCAGGAGCGGGCCGGCATGTGGTCGCCGAAATACTTGAGGAACACCTTGTTGAAGCTCTGGAAGTCGCGTGCGTCCTCGAGCCAGACGGTGCACTTGACCACCTGGCTGAGTTCGGCGCCCGCGAGGCGCAGCGCCCCGATCAGGTTCTGCATGGTCTGCTCGGTATGCTCGATGATGCCGCCGGCAACGATCTCGCCATCCGCCCCCACCGGGATCTGCCCGGACGCAAACACGAACTCCCCGGCACGCGTCGCCTTCGAGAACGGCATGGTCCGATCACCGGGCCCACGAAAACTGCCGAAGCGCTCGATCGTCGCCATCACCACACTGCCCCGCGCGCCGCGACCGGATAGATGTCGATC
Source organism: Devosia sp. (assembly GCA_016793415.1). Classification (GTDB taxonomy): domain Bacteria; phylum Pseudomonadota; class Alphaproteobacteria; order Rhizobiales; family Devosiaceae; genus Devosia_A. Next base: position 760 of record JAEUMC010000796.1, read on the forward strand.
ACCTGGTCGCCACGCACCACATAGACCCGATCGACCATGTTGGAGACGACACAGCAATGGTTGGGAATGATGCTCACCACATCACCCACCTCGGGCTTGGTCGCCGAACGCGACAGGTCGATCATCCCATGCTCCTCAGAGAGGTTGGCGACCACTGCATCGGGATATTCGACCACCCGGCCGAAATCCTTGACGTAGTATTGTTCGCGGGTCAGCACCTTGGAGCCGGCGTCGATGATGGCGCGGTCCGGCGATGGGCGGCTGACCACGGTGGCGCGCACCTGCAGCGCGCAATCATCCCAGCCGGCGACGCCGGAGGCCATCATCATCACGTCGTTGTAGACGTAGGTGCCGGCCCGATGCTCGGTGAGCATGGGGAAATCGGCGAGGCTGGTCAGCGCCGGCGAACCGCCGCCGGAGACGATCGGCACCTCGATGCCGGCCGCAGCGAACAGCGCCAGCGTCTCGACGAGGAAGATTTTTGCTGCGGGTGTCCCGACCGGATAGGTCATCACGCCCTCGAACCGCACCCCGGGGAGGCTGGTGGACAGCTGCGCCAGCGCCACCGCGGCGGCCGGCGACTGGACGCCGTTGCGGCCGAAGCCAGTGTCGCATTCGACGAGGAACGGCACGACCCGATCGTGCCGGACCGCCGCGGCGCTGATGCCGCGCAGCACCGTCTCGCTGTCGGCGACCACGGCCAGCCGCTTGATCCGGGCCGAGAGCGCCATCAGGCGCTCGAGCTTCTTCTCGCCCACGATGTTGAAGGTGATGAGGATGTCGTCGGCGACCCCGGCATCGATGAAAGCTTCCGCCTCGCTGAGCTTCTGGCAGGTGATGCCGACGGCGCCGGCGGCGATCTGCATCCGCGCGATCTGCGGGATCTTGTGCGTCTTGATGTGCGGCCGGTTGGCGAAACCGGCGCCCGCCACCATGCCCTGGATGCGGTCGATATTGGCCTGCACCCGGTCGATCAGGATGGTGACGGAAGGCGTGTCGAGGTCGGAAACAGAGCGCATGAAAACCATGGAGCAAGAGAACAGGACGGCGGCTGGTCATCGTCACCCGCAGGTGCGATTTCCACTTTTCATTATGATATTATATGATAAATCAAGTGCACACTTGTCAAGTCGCAACGATCGGTATTTTCCTCACACCATGACGAACCTTACGCCCTCCAGCCTGTTGCTCGGCAAAGGCAAGAAGCGCAGCCTCTTCGCCCACGTGGTCGAGGAAATCGGGACGCGCATCGTGCGTGGCGACCTGAAACCCGGCGATCCGTTTCCCAACGAGGCCGATCTCGGTCGCGAGTTCGAGGCGAGCCGCTCGGTCATCCGCGAGGCAGTGAAGAGCCTCGCTGCCAAGGGGTTGCTCGAATCGCGCACCCGCACCGGCATCCGGGTGCTGCCGCCGATGAACTGGAACCTCCTGGACGTTTCGGTGCTGACCTGGCGCTATGCTTCGATGCCGCCGCAGCAGTTCTTTGCCGAACTGTTCGAGATCCGCTCGATGATCGAACCGCGCGCCGCGCAGTTGGCCGCGACGCGCGCCACCGATGAGGAGATCGAGATCATCGGCGCCGCCATTGCCGCCATGGAGAGTGCCAGCGCTTCGGGCGACGGCGCTATCGAGGCCGACCTGGCTTTTCACCGCGCCATTCTCAGCGCCGCCCACAACGACCTGTTGCTGCAGATGGGTAACCTGATCGGGGTTGGCCTGCTCACCAGCTATCGCATCTCGAGCGAGCCCTACTCGGTCATGCTGGCCCGGCACGAAGACGTCTACGAGGCGATCCGCGATCGCGACGCGGCGCGGGCGCGCCAGACCATGGAGCTGCTGCTGCGCGGTACGCAGGAGTTCCTCGATACCCACGTGCCGGCCCGCGCCACCGTCGGCGCCTAGAAACCCGCCAGTTTGTATCCCGAGGTCCGGCTGAGCGACCCGTGCGCCTTGGCGGGTCCAGCGCTTCATGAGGGCCTTGCCTGGGCGCGAAGTGCTTTCCACAATGCGCACGCATCTGCGGATCAGCAACCGTGAAACTCGCCAGCTTTACCGAGGGTGGTCCCATCCTTGCCGCTTGGGACTACGTCCCCCGCGACCGCCGCCCGGTCACCGTGCTGCCGGATGGTTGTCGTGACCTCATCGTTCGCTGCGATCCGGCGACAGGCGCGCGAAGCCTGATCTTCTCAGGCCTTGATGCATTCCCTCAAACATTGGCCCTTCCGGTCGGGCAGCGGTACGCCGGCCTCCGCCTGCGGGCCGGAGTGACCCTCCCGTCCTGGCTGATCGAGGACCTGCGACGGGAGCTAGCGCGGCGTTCCGGCGGCATCGAACCTGATGTGGTTGGCGAGGCAATTGCCAGCTATGCCGACCTCAATGACGATCTCCTCGGGGCCGTCACGGCCGGGCGCACCGTGCTCGGAGCTGCCAGGCTCCTCGGTGTTTCCGAGCGGACGTTGCATCGGCGGATGATCGCCAGGACGGGGAGGCCCCCCTCGTTCTGGCTCGACCTCGCCCGCGCACGCAGGGCGCTGGCCTGTCTGTCTACCGACATGACGCTGGTCGAGATTGCGATGGAGGCCGGCTTCGCCGACCAGGCTCATTTCACCCGGTCGTTCGGCGCTCGCTTCGGCGAGCCGCCCGGCGCTTTCCGTACAAAGCCCACACTCATGCGCCTGGCTCAGCTACCGGGCTTTTCCGGATGAACTGACGAAACTCGTCGGAGGGCGGTATCGCCTTGTGGCAGTAGACGACGACGCCCGCCGGATCAGCCACCCCAAAGCCGCGGTCACCCCAAGGATTGTCGGCCAGCGGAATGACGATCTCCTCGCCAGCTTGCAGCATTCGCTGGTGTATCGCATCGACGTCATCGACGATCAGGTTCAGCATCACGCCGCCGCCAAAGCTCGCGGCCCCCTGTTGCGGTTCCATGAAGCCGACCTCCGGTGCTGCTGGTGTGCGGCCAAGGCGGATGAGCACGTACCAGCCGCAATCAAAGGGATACCAGGTGTCAAAGTAGCGGTCGTAGAAAACGCGCACCGTCGACAGGTTGGGAGTGATGAAAGTTACCGACGCAGCCATTACGCTCATGAGACGCTCCGTTTTGATGAGACGAAGCTAGCCCTTCGAAACGGAGGGGGTCTTGAACGGATCGGACAGGCGAGTGAGCGCAGCCTCCGGCCATGGTGACTAAAGTCGAGCGCCAGTCTCGGCGTCGAACAGCGAGGCGTGCGCAGCCGAGAACGACAGCGGCAGCCGGCTGTCGACGGCAAAGCTGGTGTCGGGCTCGACGCGGACCGAAAAGCTCCGCCCCGCCACCTGCCCCCAGATCAACGTATCGGCGCCCATCGGTTCTTCGATGCCGACCGTCATCTGCAGGGCGGCTTCCTCCGCCTCCGGTGGTCGCAACGCCAGCTGTTCCGGCCGCACCCCAAGTTCAAGCTGCTGCCCCTCGCCTGGTTGGGCGCCGAAGCTGTAGCGGCTGAGGTCGACGAGGCTCTGGTCGGCGAGCTTCAGGGCGGGCCGGCCGCCGTCCGAGGTGAAGGCGCCGGTGACGAAGTTCATCGCGGGTGAGCCGACGAAGCCGGCAACGAAGCGGTTGGCCGGCCGGCGATAGATTTCGCGCGGCGTGGCGAATTGCTGGATCACCCCGCCATGCATCACCGCCACGCGATCGGCCAGGGTCAGCGCCTCGATCTGGTCATGCGTGACGTAGATCATGGTCGATTTGAGTTCGGCATGGAGCTTGCGCAGCTCCACGCGCAGCTCGCTGCGCAGCTTGGCATCGAGGTTGGAGAGCGGCTCGTCGAAC
>JAEUMC010000810.1 GCA_016793415.1 Devosia sp.
GTCTTGGGCTTGGACTTGGTCTTCGCCTTGTCCTTGGCCTTGGTGAGCTTGGGCGCCTTGGCCTTGGCGGCAGCCTTGGCTTCGGCCTCGCGGATCTTGGCCACGGATGTCCCCATGTGGCCCCAGTTCTTGTTGTCGACCTCTTCGATGACGACGAAGGTGTATTCCGGTTTCTTGTTCAGGATGCGCTGCAGCATCTCGGTGGTCTCTTTGTAGATCTGCAGCTTCTGTTCGTAAGTCGCACCGTCGGTGATCTCGATGCGGACGTAAGGCATGGTTTCCTCCCCCAAAGCCGGGGGGAGGATGCGGCAGCCGAGCCTCGCTCGTCAACCGAGCGGGTCGTAGCCCTTCTTCGGCTTCTTGCGCGTGATGTTGGCGGCGGCATCGGCCGGCGGATCGCGTTTCTCGCGGTTCTTGTATTTCGGCTTGCCCTTGTCCTTGGGGTTCACCTTCGGCTTTTCGGTGGGCTTGCGATTGTAGAGCACCGGCTCGCCCTCGTGCTGCGCGACCGGCGGGGTGATTTCGCGGGCCGGGCGCGTCGCGAGCTTGGCCCCCTTGTCGGAGCGCACCTTGTAGCGTGGGCCGTCGTCGCGAACCGGTCGCTCCTCACGCTGCTGGTAGCGCGGAGCACCATCGTCACGCTTGTTGAAGCGGGGAGCGCTGTCGCGGTTGAACTTCTTCTTGTGTGGCGCCGACGGCGGCCCCGAAGCCGCGATGGTGGTGTTGGCCTCGATGTGACCGTCGATGCGGGCGATGGCGGCGGCGAAGGCATCGGCCTTGTCGGCAGCAATCTCGAAGCGGGTTTCGGTATCGAGGATCTTGATCGAGCCGACATCGCGCTTGGTGACGTCGCCGGCCTTGCAGATCATCGGCAACAGCCATTTGGGATCGGCGCGGCGGTTGCGGCCGATCGACAGGGTGAACCAGCGGCCATCCTGCATCGGTTCGGGCTTGCCGCGCGGCGCACCGTCTTCATCGAGGAAACGCTTGTCACGGCGCGGCGGCTTCTCGTTGAAGGCCGGGATCGGCTGCTCGGACACTTCCTCAGGCGCCGGCCGGGCCGCGAGTTCGCGGCGGATATAGGCGGCAGCCAGTTGCTCCGGCGTCAGCCGGGCAAGCAGTTCGGCAATGAAACCGGCCTCAGCCTCGTCCGGGGCGCTCATCTCGGTAGCGCCAGCGAGAATCTGCTCGCGATTGCGGGCGTCGATCTCGGCGATGGTCGGTGCACCGCGGGTGGTGGCCTCGAGATTGGCGGCGCGCAGCACCCGGGCGGCAGCGCTGCGGCGGTGCAACGGGACGATCAGTGCGCAGATCCCCTTGCGGCCGGCACGGCCGGTGCGGCCGGAACGGTGCAGCAGCGTTTCCGGGTTGGAGGGGACGTCGGCGTGGATGACGAGATCGAGGTTGGGCAGGTCGATGCCGCGTGCGGCGACGTCGGTGGCAACGCAGACGCGGGCGCGCCCGTCGCGCATCGCCTGCAGCGCATTGGAGCGCTCCGCCTGGGTCAGTTCGCCCGACAAGGCCACCACCGCGAAGCCGCGGTTGGCGAGCCGGGCCGTCAGATGCTTCACCGACTCGCGGGTGTGGCAGAAGACGATGGTATTGGAGCTGTCGTGCAGCAGCAGCATGTTGATGACAGCATGCTCGCGCTCGTCGTTGCGGACGACCACCTGCTGGTACTCGATATCGGCGTGCTGTTCCCCGGCGCTGGTGGCGACGAGCCGCAGCGCATCGCGCTGGAAGGTCTTGGCGAGATCGGCGATGGCGCGCGGCACGGTGGCCGAAAACAGCAGGGTACGGCGAGCTTCGGGCGCGGCTTCGAGGATAAACTCGAGATCCTCGCGGAAGCCGAGATCAAGCATCTCGTCGGCCTCGTCGAGCACCACCGCCCTGACCTGACTGAGATCGAGCGCGCCCTTGGAGATATGGTCGCGCAGGCGCCCGGGGGTGCCGACGACGATGTGGGCGCCGCGCTCCAGCGCCCGCCGTTCGGTGCGGATGTCCATGCCCCCTACCCCGGCCGCGATCTGCGCCCCGGTATCGGCGTAGAGCCACTGCAACTCGCGCTGCACCTGGAGGGCCAGTTCGCGGGTCGGCGCGATCAACAGAGCCAAGGGAGTCGTGGCGGGCCCGAACGCAGCCTCCCCACCCAGCAGCGTCGGAGCGATCGCCATGCCGAAGGCCACGGTCTTGCCGGAACCGGTCTGCGCCGACACCAGCAGGTCCCGCTCGGCTGCCTCGGGGGCAAGCACGCTCAACTGCACCGGCGTCAGCGTGTCGTAGCCGCGGGCGGCAAGGGCGGCGGCGAGCGCGGGATGGATGGTCTCGGGAAGGTTCACGGGTTGGCTTTCGCTGTGCGCAGGTATCAATACACCCGCAAGGTCGTTCCCGCGAACGCGGGAATCTCTGTCTTCTGCTTGTGGTGCGGTTGCAGACGAGGTCCCGCTGGCAAGGGGCATGCTGGTTGTCGCACCAAGCAAAACAAAAGGGCCGCCCGGAGGCGGCCCTCGGAAATCGCTATCGGCAGACGATCAGCCGACGATCTCGTCGTCGGTGAAGAAGAACTTGATCTCCTGTGCCGCGGTCTCGGGAGCGTCCGAGCCGTGCACCGAGTTCTCGCCGACCGAAACGGCATAGAGCTTGCGGATGGTGCCCTCGGCCGCGTTGGCCGGGTTGGTGGCGCCCATCACTTCGCGGTTCTTGAGGATGGCGTTCTCGCCTTCCAGCACCTGCACGACCACCGGACCCGAGGTCATGGTCTCGACCAGCTCGCCGAAGAACGGACGTTCCTTGTGCACGGCATAGAAGCCTTCGGCCTGGGCGCGGGTCATCTTGATCTTCTTCAGCGCCACGGGACGCAGGCCGTTCTTTTCGAACACGGCAAGGATGTTGCCGATCAGGTTGCGGCGGACCGCGTCGGGCTTGATGATGGAGAAGGTGCGCTCAATGGCCATGTGTCTGGTCCTTGGAGTGGGTCTGAATTGGGTGCGGCCTTCTAACGGGTAGGCGTGACGGGCGCAAGACGGGCGTTTTGTCACCGGCAATGCAGCCAGCGGAGAGCGGATGGGTTCCGACTACATTATTCGTGCGGCCACCGTCGCCGATCAGCCTACCCTGCTCGCCATCGTCTGGAAGACGGTGATGGCAAGCGACAGGGATCGCGAGACGCAGCTGGCGCACCCCGAAGCTGTCGAGGTGCCGATAGAGCAGCTGACCTCGGCGACCGCCTGTGTGGCAGAGATCGGCGGCGGCGCGGTCGGGTTTGCCATTGTGCTGCCGCGAGCCGACGGCGAGGCGGAACTCGACGGGCTATTTGTCGATCCGGAGCGGCAACGCCTCGGGATTGGGCGCCAGTTGGTCGAACGGACCAAGGAGCTGGGTCGAGCCATGGGCGCATCGACGCTGCATGTCGTCGCCAACGACGACGCCATCGCCTTCTATCGATCGGTCGGCTTCATCCAGACCGGAGTGACGCAGACGCAGTTCGCCGCCGCGCCACTGATGCGCCTGGCGTTACGCGCTGCACCTTCTGACACAGCGGTCAAACGAGAGTAGTATGGCAACAGTCGGGCTCAGCCGGAGGGACAGGTGTCTTCTTTGGGGTCTGCACATCTGCCGCGCGGCGATACCGCGACGACACGTCGCCGGATTTGGACCGACCAGCGGATCGTAGTCGGTGCCCTGATCGTGCTGGTTGCCCTGGCGATCGCACTGACTGACTATGCCGGCTATGGCTACGCCTGGTCGAGCCTCTCGAGGAGCAGCGAGAACGATCCGTCCGCACCGTCTGCATCGACGAGCGAGGTGTTCGGCAGCCTCAAGGCGAAGTTCCGTGACTACAACACCTACTCGCGCGACATCTTCCTGATGGAGGAACGCGGCAAGGTTGATGCACCCTACCTGTCGACCATCACGAGGCTGCTGGAAAACACCGCCGAAAGTGGTGGCGCCGGTCCGATGGTCGAGGCGTTCCTCGACCTCGGGAGGGTGCTTGACCTCGAGCCATCCTGCACCGCCGGTTATCCGTGGTCGCGGCTGGTGTGGAGCGCGCGGCGCGACATCGATACGATGACCGATGGCAGCAAGCTGGTTGCGCTGGACCTGTTCTTCTGCCTGTTCACGGTGCCAAGGGATGAAACCGGCATCGTCCGGTATCCGATCGCCACCGTCACGCTCACCGCGGACGAAAGCCGGCAGCTGTCATCGATCTACTCCCACATCAGTGCCGACGAGGCGAGGAACGCGCTGCGATGGCTGCAAGCCGTGGTGAGGGGCGAGATCGCGCACCTCGGGCGCCTGCTCGAGCTGCGGAATGCCTCGACATCGTCACTGTCGGCAGCGATCGACGACCGGCTGCATCAGTATCTGCGGACCAATCAGGCAGCGTTCGAGCACGGCGTCGCGATGACGCTGACCAGGGCTTTGCTGCTGACGGTGCTGATCGTACTGGCGGCGGTGTCGCTGCGGCTCGCGCACCGTGACCGATCAGGGTGACCAGGCTGCAGCTTGCGCTGTCCCGCCCGCTGCGCTCAACTGCCGAACACGAGCCGCACAAACTATTTGGCCGCGCAGATACTGTTGATCGGCTGCGGACATTGGGGATCGCGGCCGGAGTTTGGGGGGAATACCATGAGATCGCTGCTGCTGGCTGCCGTGATCGGGGCTGCGACGACTGCCGTGCAGGCTGCGCCGTGGCAATCCGGGCTGCTCGACGATGAGATCACCACCTATTATTTCGCCTACCAGCAAGCGGAGAACGGCGAGCATCGGCTCGGCTACGAGTGCGAGGCGTCATCGGGCGTGGACGTGTTCGTCATCGAGACGCCGGAGCCGTACGATCCCACCACCAGCTACGCCCCCGAGGTGCCGACCAGCTTCATCATCGACGGCGAAACCATCGAAGTCAGCGGCGTGTTCCAGGACCGCCAGGGCAAGCTCTTCGTGGCCTACGAGTCATTCGCCATCGACGGGTTCGGAGCCCTGTTCGACAAGCTCCTCGTGGCGCAATCGCCCGTGCGGGTCACCTTCTTCGACCGCGATCTCAGCTTTTCGTCCGAGGGCCTCAGGGAAGCGGTGCAGCCGATCTACGACGAGTGCGTCTACTGATCCCCGAGGTGACTACTCCGTCGGTACCGGCGGGATGCAGTCCGGCGTGTGCGGAGCGATGTCGACCTTGCCTTCGGCCTGGACTTCGCCGCCGGGGCTGACGAGCTGGACATCGAGCGCAGTGACGTCCTCTACGGCGTTGATGGCGCCGGTGTGAGTCACTTTCACCACCTGCATGGTGCAGACCTCGGCGGTCGAGACGATCGGGATGCTGACCGTGGCGGTGCCGGATTCGACCAGGTCGACGCTGCCGTTGCCGGTTTTCTCGCAGGCGCCACCATCGTAGCTGAAGCTCAGCGACACGAGCTCCGCGTCGAGCCGGCAGGCCTTGAGATCGTTGAGCGGGGCCAGTTCCTGGGCGAGAGCCACGCCGGAGACGAGGCACAGGGCGAGGGCGGCGGGGATGAGGCGCATTGGACTTCTCCGGGTTCTCGGTCTATTGGGTCGCTTCGTTTTTGACCTATCTCACACCTAACGCATTCCGCGCGCCGCGGATGCATCGGCCGCGCCATGTTGACCATTACCGATCTCACCTACCGCATCCAGGGCCGCCCCCTGTTCGAGAACGCCAACCTCGTCCTGCCTGATGGCAGCAAGACCGGGTTCGTGGGCAAGAACGGCACGGGCAAGACCACGCTGTTCCAGCTGATCCTTGGACAGATCGCGCCGGAAGGCGGGACGATCGAAGTCAACAAGAAGGCGCGCATCGGCGCGGTGGCGCAAGAAGCGCCGGCGAGCGATATCAGTGTACTCGACGTG
>JAEUMC010000830.1 GCA_016793415.1 Devosia sp.
CTCGCTGTTCCGCTCGGCATCCTGACCCCGTTCCTGGCGGTAGGGGTGCTGTCGTTCTTCCCACCCGTCCCGCAGTGGGTTTTCTGGGGCTTGGTGCTGGCCCCCTGGCATCGTGCTGATCGTCCTGTACGAGGCTCTGGACGGAACGCGCATCAGTCCTGCAACTGAAACAAGGGATCAGGTTCCGGCTGAGTTGGGCGCATCAAAGGGGCAAGGAACGGCTGAGGACGTATCGCACGCTCGACTCCCGAATTGAGCTCACGGGCGCGGCGCGCGTGCATGGCCTACTTCCCAGCCAACATCTCCGCCCGTATGTTCGCGCAACACCACGGCAAGAGGGGCACATGTTCTCGTTTTCGGATAGGGAGCGATTGGTTCTTTCGTATATCTGGCTCATTGGGTCCAGATTGATTGGACTATACCTCGTTTCGTACACGCTGGACCGCGTTACAGACCGCACCGAGCTACTGATAGTTACGCTTGCGGGTATGGTCTACGGTGCTCTATCGTGGCAAATGTATAGTCAGCAACTTTCTACGTACCGCCTGTCCAAGCAGGTCGTTACACTAGCGCAGAGGGTCAAGAAGAAAAATACAGAGGATGCAGGCGAGCTAGTTGGTCAAGACTACGAGTATGGTTTGGCAATAGACAGAGCCGGCGATTATCACAATAAGCAGAGAATGTACATCGTGACTGTGGCGCCAATAATCGTCGCGGGGATGTGCTTCAAGCGTTTCGTGCCCCTCTTTTCACTGTTCGGCGGATAGGTCCCGGTCCTCTGCCACGCTGCCCATCAAAGGACCGGATCGCAACTCGCCGTCGCCGTATTGCCTCGAACGTGACTCGCAGGCCACCTTGTCGGCCACTAACTGCGCGGCAAGATCGTTCTTACGGTTGCGATAGCTGGGCCTACAGTCCGAGGTCCGGCCGACTTGGTTCGTCACAGCAGGCTCTTGCGGTTGGGCAGAGCCCACGCTGCGATCAACTCCGCGCGCGATCGAAGGCTGATCGCTGACGCGCGACGCGGCTTGCTGCCCCGAGGACCCAGACCTAACGTAGCGCTTGAAGTCATGAGGGAATGTGAATGGAATCGCCCGACACGAAGAGGCAGCGCACCACCGCCGAGGTCGCAGCCGAGCATTTGCGCGCAGAGGTCGAAGTCATCAGGCAGTTCCGCCATGCCGGCAGCGGGTTCGTCGAGCTGAAGATCGACCGGGCGGTTGCTCGCAATGTTCTGCGTGAAGAGCTTGGAGAGTTCGGCCAATACAATCTGGACCATCATATCGACGACAAAAAGCGAGATATTCTCTTGGTGAACGGCCGCAGGGATACAGCGCTCGCGGCCCAAGCGGCGGTGAGCATTCACGAGGTGGTGCTCGGCCTGAGAAATCTGATCTGGACAGTGATCGTGCTGCTGATTGGGCTCATCGTGATGGTGGCTCCGATGGCGATGAAGTACTGGCCGTTGTGATGGGCGATCGGGCCTCACGCCGATCGGGCGTTTCTAGTCACGGCAGCGGCGATCATGGCACCTGCCTATCCCAACTGGCATAAGCAGGAGCCACCGCCTTTTCTGCCGTCGGCGCGCGTCCACGATCAGGGTTGCTGTCCAACATCCATAGCCCGCGCGCCAGAGCGCTGAGGAGCAGTGGAGGCGGGATGCTGTTTGCCGGTGGCATAACCCGCCCGAGGAGCGCCAGAGCCATGCGCTCGTCGGCCAACCGTTGCTCGATAACGGCCAGGCCTCCGGTGAGGTGGTTGAAAGCCTGCAAGGCCGCGTCGCCGTGATTTCCCTTCATTAGCGACAAAATCATGCTCTCCGTTGTCGACGGATCGACGCCGAGTTCGGCGGACTTCCTTATTTCGGTAGACAATCCCTCCTCCGCGCTCGCCTTCGTTGCCGCCATCTGAGCTTCGCCGTCGAACAGCCGGGTCAGCCGATCAACGGCCTCCTCGCCGAAGGCTGTGACCAGCTTCTCGCGGTTCCAGGTCCCTTTGTCGGTGAGTATCTCGCGCAGGGCGGCGGGGTCGTTCGTCTTGGTGCCGATGATCTGCTCGATATCGGCGACCATGCCTTGCCGGATGCGGACCGGAAAGCCCGAGGGGCCGATGAACTCCCCACCGGGAACAGCGCCGCCCGTAAATGTATCGCGGAAATCCTCGGGGTGGATCGGCGTATCGCCATTGCGAAGCGCCAGCGCGCCGAGGTCTAATCCCTCCTGTTGCCGCGTCAACTCGTCGAACTGGTCGTCAAGCGCCCTGGTGCCCGGAAGATAAGCCCCGAGTGTTTCGTCGAGCAAGAGCGCGTCCTTCGTGGCCTCGATCGCCGCGGCCTCGCGAGAAGGTATGGGAGCTGGACCCAAAATGGCCTCTCTGCCTGCCTTGATGCGATCTTGGGTGCCCGCCGCCCGCAACTGAGTGGCATTGTTGACCAAGTCCTGCGCGGGGCCCGGCCTCGACATGATGTCGCTTAGAATCGCCTGCAAACGAGGCGATAAGTCGGCGAGGACTGCATCGTCACCTAGTGCATCGAGCAACGCCTTGACGTCATCAACCGCGATCCCGTCGCGCTTTATCGCCGCGGTGATAGCTCGGCCGGGTGGGGGTGGGTCCCCGATCAATGCGAGTGGTGTGGTGAGCAGAGTCGGCACGATCGCCTCGCGGGCAGCCGTTACCGGGTCCTTGCCCTCGCGGGTGATCGCGTCGCCGGTGTTGATGAGGTATTGTGACAGGGTGCCATATACTATGCGCTCGGCCAGTTTGCCCTCGAAGCCCAGCAACTTCGCCAGTGTCGCGACCCTCGATGCGGCGAGATATGGCCCCATTTCACCGATGACTTTCCCCGCGAGCGCACCCTTCTTGTTTTGCAGCTCGCGCTGCACGTTGGTGTTCAGTACGTCGGATTGGGTGATGGGGATGTCGTCCGGCTTAAGGAAATTGTGCAGATCCGCTTGCCATTGAGCAAGTTGCTTCTCGATCGGCACGCCGGCGACGGGGATACGGTTTATCGTGCTGGTCAAAGCCGCGTGGGCCTGGTCCAGTGGCTCGAAGCCGGGCTGGTACATGCTATCGACCGAGACGGGCCTGAGCGTCGTCTGGCCCGGGTCGAGTCTCATGTTGATCTCGTTCGGGGCGACCGACAAACGCCTGTTGGCGTGTCCGTCCGAGGCTCCGTAGAAGTTGAACTTCATGCCGTCGACCTCGTTCAGGGCCGCCGACAGACGCTGGCGCTCGGTGCGTTGTTCCTCCGTGAGGTCCTGATAAGGGATATCGCCGAGGTCTCTCAACCGCGAGCGCATGGCCCGCACGCCTTCCCCGCTGTAGTCAGGAAGGGGCGTGAAGGGTCGACTGGTACCAAAAGCCTTGGCTCGCATGAGCCCGTTTGGTGGTACGTCCTTCAAAAGCGGGGCGAACTGCCATCTTTGCGTGTTTGGTGAGGCAAACGGTGCGTCTTGCCAGCCCATCAGGGTTTCCTCCGCATGGAGCCATCGGGAGCGCGGAACATCGCGCCGCTCGGCAGGGCGTCATATTCCGCGTCATTCGCAATCGTCGGCGTGAGGTCCAGGGTTTTGGGGGTGGAGGCAGGGATAGGTGCCGCGGCTGACTGAGGCGTTTGGGGTGGGGTATGCGGCTGTGGCTCGATGCGCTTTCGCAGCAGCGCATCATTGGCAACCGCGCGTCGCGCCGTCGCCTCCTGCACCATCTGTATGGCGAACGGCCTCGTCTCCGGGTTAGCGAACAGCGCGCGTAACTGATCGGGCGGCGTCGTCAGGCCGAACTGCGACAGCGGTGCTGCAGCGCTCGCGAACTGCTGCGGCGCCTCGCGCTCGTAGCGATCGGCCTTGCCTTGCGCGACGCCCCGGTCCCACAGGTCGAGCAGGTCGGTGAGTTTGGTCTGCGACGGCTGCAAGTCAGCGTATTCGGGGTAGGTCAGTGCCATCTTCGGCTCCTCAGAAGCTTGCGGGCATGCGGGTGGTGGGATTGACGGAGCTGCCGCCGAAGCCGCCATAGCCGCCGAAGGCGCCGCCGCTGGCTATCCGGCCGCCGATGCCGGCGATGGTGCCGAGCGCGTCGAGCATGGCGCCCTGGCCGGCTTCCTTGCCGGCGGCGACCTGGTTGTTGGCGCCCATATAGGCGGAGGACAGTCCGCTCTCGAAATCGAGGCCGAGGCCGCGGGCGGCGACGTCTTTGTCAACGCCGGCGCCGTACATATTGTTGTAGCCGCTCAGCCCGTTCATCCAGTTGCCCCAGGCCTGGTCGGCATAGCCGGTGGCGTAGCGCAGCAGGTCGAGATCGGTATTGCCGCTATCGAGCCGGCCCAGCGCCGAGCCCTTGCGGGCCACCGCGTCGAGCCCCTGGTCGAGCGCGAACTGGTAGCCCGGCCCGGCACGGAACGCCGCTTCGGCCCGAGCGTAGCCATCGGGGCCGTTGAGCCCCATGGCATCGGCATAGCGGTCGGCGCCGAGCTTGCCGAGATCGAGGTAATCGCCGGTGACCCCCTGGATCCCCTCGATGATCGGCCGGCCGGTCTTGCCCAGCTGGTCGATGAGGCCGCGGTTCTGCTCGGCGGCCTTCTGCGTGGCCTTGCCCTTGTTGAGGCCCAGCCAGTCGCCGATGGTTTCGAAAATGTCAGCCATTTGAGGCTCCTATTTGTAAACGCGGGCGGTCAGCTTGCCGCTGCCACAATCGAGCGGCGTGCCGGTTTCGTTCTGGAAGCGGACGGAAACGGTGTTCGGGGCGCTCACCCAGGCGGTGATGACGATGCCTGCCGTGGCCAGCGAGAATGCCGCGGTGGCGAAATCGCCCAGCGCCGCTCCAGGCACCGTCACGTCGGTGGTGGCACCGGCGCCATCGGCGAGCAGCGGGGGATCGTAGGTGGCGCTGGCTTCGAGCGGGGTCAGCTCGGCAAGTTTTCCCGCCAGTTGGTTCAGCCAGTCGTACCAGGGTTTTGCAATCGCCCCATCGGCGTCGACCAGCCGGGCGCTCGGATGCGGGATCGGCCTGAGGCTATCCGGCGCGCTCATGCGGCGCGCTCCTCGATATCCATGGCGCCGCCGAAAAACGCGATCTCGATCGGGTCGGAGATACTCATCTCCCAGATCCGGCCCTTGCGGCCGGTGAGCCCGGCATTGTTGATGTCGATGGGCAGGTCTTCGCCCTCGGTGCCGAGCCGGCGGGTCAAGGGGTTGCCCCAGTTGCGGCCGCCATCGTCGGACCAGCGGATCCGCACCACCGGTTCGGTTTCGATCGGCGAGATGCCGGCATCGATGCCGATGCCGGTTTCGAAATCGAAGCTGGCTTTGTGGATCACGGCGCGGCCGGGGAAGCGGTGCGCCTGGTTGGAGCGCAGCGTCCAGACCAGCGGGTTCGCGCCATCGCGCCGCGCCGCCGAGCTCAGCTCGAACGCCTTGCCGCTTTCGAGATCGAAGGTGAACCACTTGCTCCAGGCGGCAACGCCATAGCGGCAGCGCCAATCACTAAAACCATAGCTCTGCCGCTCGTGCCAACTGCCGGTCGAGACGTCGTAGACCCAGGTCCAGCCCGGCCCGCTCAGCACCCAATAGGCGTGGCCGGCCGCTTGGTAGACCCAGGCGACGAGCTCGACGGGGTTGGTCACCGCCTCGATCAGCCGGTTGAGATCGGGCCCCGAAATCGGCGTGGGGTCATAACCCCCGAGTTTGCGCACCGTGTTGTCGTTGGCGACGAAGATCACCGTATCGGCAAAGCCCGGCTCGAACCCGGCCACCGCATAAGGGGACTTGAGCCCGATCGGCACCACCACGGAGCGGTTGAAGGCGAAGCCGGTGGGGTTGCCGGCATTGGCGTAGAATTCCAGTGACGCGGTGCCCATCAGGATCAGGTCGCTGCCCGAGGCGATGGCGCGATAGAGCCCGTCGGGGTCGGCCTCGGCGGTGGTGCGGTCGACCGAGGCAAACGTCGTGTCGTTGAGCCCCGACTGGTAGGCGAGCCCGTTCTCGGCGGTGACGATGAAGTAGCCATCGATCCAACAGATCGAGTTGACCGAGGGCAGGTCGCCATCGCTGAACGCGGCGACCGAGGCGCCGGAGATGTTGATCTGCGACATGCCGCCGGAGTGGACAATCAGCACGTCCGGCACCGGCGCCTTCATGTTGCGCGCCATGGTGACGGGGCCGCTGCCGCCCACCGTGCCGGTGAGCTCGGTCACCAGATAGCTCGAGGTGATCGAATAGACCCGGTTGCCGGAGACGACATAGAGCACCGAGCCCACCAGCAGCGCGCCGCGAATGGCGGTCTGGGTGGTGGTGAAGCGGGCGATCAGCCCGGCGACGCGGCGCCAGACGATCTCGCTGCGCGAGCCGGTGGGGGCCCGCTCGGCGATGGCATTGATCAGCCGGCCGCCGGTTTCGGTGGGGTTCACGCCCGGCGCAGTGCCGGTAGGCCAGCTGATCGGGGGCATCAGAAATACTCGATTTCCTGGGTGCGGCCGGAGAGGATGGTGGGCTTCAGGCCGCGCAGCCGCTGTTCGGCGAGGAGCCGCTTCTGCTCGTCGGGCGCCAGGCCGAAGGCGCGGGCCCGGGCATTGGCGAGCAGCACTGCGAGGTGGTCGAAGGCGTCGTCGTCATAGGCATCGGGGTCGCCCCACACCCAGATATCGCGGGTCGCGAGGTCGCTCATGACAGGTGCGACGGCCTTGTCGATCTCATCGAAATCCTCGGCCGAAGCGGTCTGCCCGGCGCCGACGACGCCGAGTTCGGCCAGCGCGCGGTTGACGAGGTCGTGACGGGTTTTGGGCATGGGGGCTCCTGGGTGGGAGGGTGGCCTTTGGGCCGGCGGTTCATCTGCTCCCCTCAAGGGGGAGCGACTGTCTTGCTGGTCAAGCGGTTTGCCATGGTTTGTTGTCCCGAATGATGGCGTTGAGGATAGTGAGGAGTTTTCGAGCGCAGGCGATGAGGGCGACGCGTTTTGGTTTTCCGGCTTCGATGAGCCGGTTGG
>JAEUMC010000897.1 GCA_016793415.1 Devosia sp.
CGCGGAGAAGGAGGGAGCGCCGGCGCCCTTTACGATGACGGTGGGGTTGTCATCGGGAGCTGGTTTGCGAGCCTACTCGATGGTGGTCGCGATGGTGACGAGCTGATCGACGAACTGGTCGGCGGTCATGCTGGTATCGACCCAGAACTGGCCCACCAGGTCGCCATAGGCGCCGACGAAGTCGCCGGTGCCGAGGAACTCGACACTGCCCAGCTGCTGTGCCGGCACCGCCAGTACGCTGAGGCCGTACTGGGTGCAGGCATCGACGCTCGAGGCATCGACATCGATGCGGGCCGGCACCGAGCCCTTCTGGGCGTTGAACAGCGCCTGGGTCTCAGGGTCCATCATCACCGTGGCGAGGAGGTTCTGGGCGGCGAGCTGGCTGTCGTCCTTGTGGGTGGGGAAGACGAAGATATCGCCGCTCATGATGAAGTTGCTGGCGCCGCCATTGTTGAGCAGCACGCAGCCATACTCGGTGCCGGCGGTCTGCCCGGCGGCGGAGAACTCGCCCTTGGCCCAATCGCCCATGAAGTTGAAGCCGGCCTCGCCCGAGATCACCATGTTGGTGGCGACGTTCCAATCACGGTTGGCGTTGCCCGGATCGGCATAGTCGCGCAGCTTCTGGAAGGTTTCGACGACGGATTTGAACTCGGGTGAGCGGATTGCCGCTTCGTCGCGATCGCCCAGCACCTTGTTGTAGAGGTCCGCCCCGCCCTTCGAGGCGAGGAAGCCGCTGAACACGATGCGCAGCTGCCAGGCCTGGCCGCCCACCGCCACCGGGATGACGCCCGCGGCCTTCAGCTTGTCGGCGGCCGCAAAGAACTCGTCCCAGGTCTTGGGCTCGGTGGCGCCGGCATCGGCCAGCACCTTCTTGTTGTACCACAGCCAGTTCTGGCCGTGATTGTTCACCGGCGCGGCGTAGATGTGGCCTTCGTAAGTGATCGCATCGAGGAAGATCTTGGGCAGCACGTCGGCCCACTTCCCCTCGGCGGCGACGCTGTCGAGATTCTGCAGCAGACCCTGGCTGGCGAGGGAAACCATCTCCGCGCCGAGCGGGAACTGCATCGAGGTCGGCGGGTTGCCGCCGGTGACCCGGGCGATCTCGACCGCCATCAGGTTCTCGCCGCCGGTGGTGGCGGCATCGACCCACTCGCCGCCGGCGGCGGTGAACCGGTCGGCCAGCACCTTGACGGCCGCCGCTTCACCGGCCGACGTCCACTGGTGCATCACTTCGGCCTTGAGTTCCTGGCCGTGAGCGGCCCCGGCGACGAGTGCCGCGAGGGCAGTACCCAGATAAAGTCCCAACTTGATGCGCATGTTTCAGACCCCTGTTTCCCGACACGCGGTACCGACATCCCCGTCGCGCGTATCAATGATCATATTATCTTATAATTCAGAGTCAACGTCGGTGACGAAGCTTTCGCCAGGCCATCGGCGGTCTAGCGACGGTGTGATACCGTCTTGGTCGAGAGGTACTCGTAGAGACCTTCGGTGCCGCCACGCCGGCCGACGCCCGAATCCTTGACGCCGCCGAACGGCACCATTGAGCCGGCCACCGACATGGTGTTGAGCCCGACCATCCCAGCCTCCAGCGCCTCCGACACCCGGTCGGCACGCGCCTGCGACTGGGTGAACGCATAGGCCGTCAGCCCATAAGGCAGCCGATTGGCGAGCTGCACCACGTCGTCGAAACTGCTCCAGCGATTGATCGGCGCGATCGGGCCGAACGGCTCGACATTCATCATCTTCGCCTCTTCCGAGACGTTGCTCAGCACCGTCGGCTCGAAGAAGAAGCCGCGATTGCCGATGCGCTTGCCGCCGGTATGGATGGTGGCGCCCCGCGCCTCGGCATCGGCCATCATCTCTTCCATCGCGGCGATGCGGCGGGCATTGGCCATCGGGCCCATCTGCACCCCGGCGACGAGCCCGTTATCGACCTTGAGAGCGCGGGCGAAATCGGTGAACCGGTCGATGAACCGGTCGGCCACTGCGTCATGAACATAGAAGCGCGCCGGCGAGACGCAGACCTGCCCGGCATTGGCGAACTTCGAGCTGGCGGTGATCTGCACCACCCGATCGACATCGACGTCGTCGAAGACGATCACCGGGGCATGGCCGCCCAATTCGAGGGTCACCTTCTTCATGCCCGCCGCCGCCAGCCGGTAGATCTCGCGGCCCACCGGCACCGAGCCGGTGAACGCCACTTTGCGAATGATCGGCGAAGCGATGAGGTAGGTGGAGACCTCCGAGGGAACGCCGAACACCACATTGAGCACGCCCTTGGGCAGCCCTGCTGCCTCGAACAGCCGGGCCACGGCGATCAGCGAGCCCGGTGTTTCCTCGGCCGGTTTGACGATGATCGAGCAGCCGGCTGCCAGTGCGTGGGCGATGGTCACCGCCGGCAAGGTGGCCGGGAAGTTC
Organism: Devosia sp.; assembly: GCA_016793415.1. Taxonomy (GTDB): domain Bacteria; phylum Pseudomonadota; class Alphaproteobacteria; order Rhizobiales; family Devosiaceae; genus Devosia_A. The sequence goes on from JAEUMC010000897.1 coordinate 2,422, forward strand.
CAGGGCGACAACCCCAGCACCACGCCGATCGGCTCATGCCGGACCTCGCGTACCAGCCCCTCGCTGGTCGGCGGCAGCACGCGGCCGAATACCCGCAACGCCTCGCCGGCCATCCATTCCAGTTCGCCGGCGATGCCATTGATCTCGTCCATCGCCTCGTGCAG
>JAEUMC010000847.1 GCA_016793415.1 Devosia sp.
CCTCGACCGCCTCGGTGCAGATCCAGATCATGTTGCGGCCCATAAGGGCGGTGACGAAACCGAGGACGTAGCCGCCGAGGCTCCAGAACGCCATGACCCGGCAAGGCCGCGCGCCGCGGGCTGGCATGGCTTCGAAGAACAGCCGGCAGTGTTCGATCTCGTCATCGCGCATCTCGGTCAGAGCCGGCACGATGTCGGGATAGAGGCGCCGCGCCAGGGCGAGCTGGGCATTGTAGATACGGATGGCGCCGAACTCGCCGGCATGATTGACCTTCAGGATGCGCCGCACCGTCAGCGCCGCCGATCGCGGTTCCCAAAACGCCATGCCTTCAGCCCGCCCCGGTTGGCCGCGATGTCGGGAGATGATAGGCAACAGCCAACCTCGTTGGAAAGCACCATGCCCAGCTTCGTCCCCGACCTGCCGGTGATCCTCGGCTTTTCCGTCGCGACCTTCGTCTTGATGATCACGCCCGGGCCCGACATGGCGCTGCAGATGAGCCGCGCCATCAACTATGGCCGGGCGCATGGGCTGGCGGCGATGTTCGGGGCGATGACCGGCATCATGGTGCACACCACGCTGGTGGCGTTCGGCATCTCGGTGCTGATCCTCGCGGCGCCGCCGCTGTTCATGGCGCTGAAGATCGCCGGTGCCGTCTACCTGATCTGGCTGGCCTGGCAGGCGATCATGCATGGCGGCGGGCTGCGGCTCGCCGAGGCGGCGAAGAAGGCGCCGACGCTGTGGCAGAGCTTTGCCACCGGGCTCGGCATCAACCTGCTCAACCCCAAGGTGGTGCTGTTCTTCGTAACGTTCCTGCCGCAGTTCGTCGAAGCGCATGATCCGGCCGCGGCAGGCAAGCTGCTGTTCCTCGGAGCGCAGTTCGTGGTGCTGTCGATCCCACTCGGCTTCCTGATCGTCTTCGCCGCCGAAAAGCTGGCCGCCGCGTTCCGGCGTTCCAAGTGGGTGGAGCGGGCGCTCAACTGGAGCTTTGCCGCCATCTTCACGGCCTTTGCCGCAACCATCCTCACCGCCCAGGCGCGGCACTAGAAACGGTCCCAATGAACTATTCCCACGCCTTCCATGCCGGAAATTTCGCCGATGTGATGAAGCATCTCATCGTCACCCGGCTGGTCGAGTACCTGAAAAAGAAGGACGCGGCGTTCCGGGTGATCGATACGCATGCCGGGATCGGCAGATATGACCTGACCGGCGAGATCGCGAAACGCTCGCCGGAATGGGTGGATGGCATCGGCAGGCTACTGCAGGGCGGCTTGCCGCAGAAGGCGCAAGCGCTGGCCGAACCCTATCTCAAGGTGCTGGCCGAGCTGAACCCGGGCGACAAGCTCGAGACCTATCCGGGCTCGCCCCTCCTGGTGCGAAAACTGTTTCGTCCGCAGGACCGGCTCTCGGCGCTGGAACTGCACCCCGAATATGCAAAGCGGCTCGGCACACTGTTCGAGGGCGACGTGCAGGTGCGGGTGATCCATCTCGATGGCTGGCTGTCGCTGAACGCCCATGTGCCGCCCAAGGAAAAGCGCGGGCTGGTGCTGGTCGATCCGCCGTTCGAGGAGCGCGGCGAGTTCGAGCGGCTGGTCGACGGGCTGGTCAAGGCGCATGGCAAGTTCGCCACCGGCGTTTATGCGCTGTGGTATCCGCTCAAGGACACCCGCGCCGTGCACGATTTCATCTCGGCGCTGCGCGATACCGGGATCACCAGGATGCTGAGGGCCGAACTCAGCATCCGGCCGGCTTCCAATCCGCCGCGGCTGCACGGCTCGGGGATGATCCTGGTCAACCCGCCGTTCACGCTGGAGGGCGAGCTGCGCGTGCTGCTGCCCGCGCTGGCGCAGCTGCTGGGCGACCCGGGCCAGGGCCGGCACAAGCTCGAATGGCTGCGCGGCGAGGAGTGAGGGCTAGAGCTGACGAAGCTTCGACGTTGCTTTCATTGGTAGAGCGAACAGTGCCGGACCTTGGATGAGGCTTAGCTGCCGTCGAAGGACAGGAATCCAGAAAATGAGGCGCGCGGCCTGATTGATTGGATCCAGGCGTGCAAGCGACGGCTCCAGAAAGAAGCCCACGAGGTCGGTCTGTAGCCACGCAGCGCGCTCGACTCGATTCTTAGTGATCCGATGATCGCCGGAGACAACGCTCCAGCCACCCTCTTCGGCAAGACCAGCTATCCAATCCACATCCTCGATGGACGGATCAAACTTGTCGCGCAGAGGGACGGCTGTGTCCCCGTCGGAAACGATCAATTGATGTATCGCACGAGCGACCTTAGGCGACAGGTTGTTGTCGAAGAGGAGCTTCACGCAGCCAAGGCTTCTTCGAAGCGAATTGCTGAGCGGACGGATGCCTCATCGATCTCAAAATCCTTGCCAATCTCTCGTACTGATCGTCCAGATTGGGCTTGCAGTCGTATCGTCGCTGTCGGCACCCCGGATCGAACAAGTACGGGTTGCCCGAAGGAGCGTCGAGGGTCGACCACCACGGCGCCGCGGCCTTCGCCCGGCGTCCAGTAGGCGGCGGATACCCCATCATAAGTTACATCTTTGAGACCCTCCGAAATGATGGAGTGGAAGGCATGCTGACCGCTGAGAAGCTCAACGAGGGCGGGCTCGCGAGTGCCGGAGACGATCTCCAGGTACAGGCGCTTCCCATCGCTTTTCAGCCTAGCATTAGAGAATGGGTGCGTGTCGTTGAGGAGCTGCTGAGCCGACGATACAACCTTGCGCAGGTATGGCAGCGATGTCGAAGCGCGGCGAAAACGATCAACAACTCGCAGCTCAATGAGGTCGCGGAAAGACAGGTGCAACTTGCCTTCAAGTGCAGGCAACTCAGGTGTCCACAGTGCACTATCGAAGACGGTTTCGCCGTTGTAGGAGCGAGTTCGGCCTTCGAGCCATCTGTGTATCCGCGACGTTGGAACACCAGTCAGCCGACTAGCCTCGGGCGCCGTGTATGCGCCCTTACCCCAGTAACTGTCGGCTTCGTTCGCGGTCAGCATTTCCGCATCCTATCTGAACCGGGTGCCCGTGTGAATCTGCTGCTAAAGCTCGAACTCGTAATAGACCATCTTCTCGCCCTTGCCGCCGACCTTGATGTAGAGCCCGTTGGCTTCGATATTGTCGAGCTCGGTACCGAGCCAGGCTTCACGGCAGCCGAGCTCCCGGCCCCAGGCGAACATCGCCTCGACCATGCGGGTGGCGATGCCCTGGCGCAGGTGGGTCGAGGCGGTGCCGACCTCGTCGACATAGAGTTCGGTGGGCTTGTCGGGGTGGCGGTGGATCACCGCAGCGCACTGGCCGACCACCACGCCATTGTCGAAGGCCAGCAGCATCAGGTGGCCGGGCTCGAGCAGATAGGCCTCGAGCCGCTCGGGATGGATGGGTTCGTCGAATACGTCGGGCGCGATCTCGGCGAAGTCGAGCTCGTCGCCGGGCTGCATGCGCTTGATATGGATGGGCATGGCTGGTCTCCGATCGAGGGAGGCGTCACCAGCGTTTCACCGCTTGTCGCGCTTTCGAACCGGAAAAGTCTGCAACTTTTCCTGAAAACGCTCCGGTATGCCGGATCAGACGTGCCAAAGGGGGCACCGCGCCGTGGTTGTCGCACCCGTGAGCGCGTCAACCAGTTGTAGTCCGCCTGACTTGCCCCTTCAACTCAGGCAGTGAGCGCGTCGCGCTCCTTCTTGGTCAGCCGCTCGGTCTCGCTCTTCAGCTGCCCGCAGGCGGCGAAGATATCGCGGCCGCGCGGGGTGCGGACCGGGCTGGCATAGCCGGCATTGTTGACGATGTCGGCGAAGCGTTCGATGCGCGACGAGCTCGAGCAATCGTAATTGGTGCCGGGCCAGGGGTTGAACGGGATCAGGTTGATCTTGGCCGGGATGCCGGCGAGCAGCCGCACCAGTTCGCGCGCGTCGGCGTCGGAATCGTTGATGTCCTTGAGCATCACATATTCGAAGGTGATGCGGCGGGCATTGGAAAGGCCGGGGTAATCGCGGCAGGCCTGGATCAGCTCCTTGAGCGGATACTTCTTGTTGATCGGCACCAGCATGTCGCGCAGCTCGTCGCGCACCGCGTGCAGCGAGATCGCCAGCATCACGCCGATTTCGCGGCCGGTCGGCTCGATGAACGGCACGACGCCCGAGGTCGACAGCGTGATGCGGCGTTTCGACAGCGAAATGCCGGCCTCGTCGGAGGCGATCAGCAACGCCTGCTTGACGTTGTCGTAATTGTAGAGCGGCTCGCCCATGCCCATCATCACCACATTGGTGATGGCGCGGCTGTCGCCTTCCGAGCCACCCGAGCCGCGCGGCGCCGGTACCAGGCCGCCATCATTGGGGCGCACGCCGCCGGGGAAATCGCCCAGCCGCTCGCGCGCCATCAGGATCTGGCCGAGGATCTCGCCGGCGGTGAGGTTGCGCACCAGCTTCTGCGTGCCGGTGTGGCAGAACGAGCAGGTAAGGGTGCAGCCGACCTGCGAGGAGACGCAGAGCGTGCCGCGGTCTTCCTCGGGGATGTAGACGGTCTCGACCTCCACCGGCGGCAGCAGGGGGTTCTTGGGGTCGCGGAAGCGGAACAGCCACTTGCGGGTGCCATCGATGGAAATCTGCTCGGTGACGATCTCGGGCCGATCGAGCAGGAAGGTGTCGCTCAGCTTCTGCCGAAACCCCTTCTGGATGTTGGTCATCCGGTCGAAATCGGTGACGCCGTTATGGTAGATCCAGTTCCACAGCTGCGACGCGCGCATCTTCGCCTCGCGCTCGTCGAGGCCGATGCCCATCAGCGTGTCGCGCAGCTCAGGCTTCATCAGGCCGACCAGCGACGTCCGCCCGGATTTCGGGCGGTCGGCATGGGCGTGGTGATCGAGGTCGAGGGCGATACTCATGGTGCGGGCGGCTCTCTCAGCGTGCGCGATTGGGCGCGGCCTGTAACATAGTAGCAGAGTTTGCGCAAAACACGGGGGCGGGAGGCTGGTTTGCGCGCGGTGGGCGGCGATTCTCCATCCGCACCGCGGCTGTGGCCCCACCCCCTCCGAGCTACGCTAGGTCGCGTTGCTCCCAAGCTACGCTTGCCTTGTAACTTGGACGCATCCGCATCTGGTAAGATTCCAGGTGCGGTGAGCCGCAGCAGTACGACGCTTGCCTGGGTGTGGGAGCCCGCGGGGGAGCGGGTTTCGCTGCGGCTCGATCCATTGATCCCGAACAGT
>JAEUMC010000849.1 GCA_016793415.1 Devosia sp.
CGTTGGCGTCGCGCTTGGTCAGCTTTTCGGCAATGGCGGCGAACTCGTCCCACGTCCAGGTCTTGCTGGGCGCGGGGATACCGGCCTCGGCGAAGAGCGCACGGTTGTAGTTCGTCATGATGTTGTTCCAGGTCGAGGGGATGAAGTAGGTCTTCCCCTTGTACTTGGTCAGGTCGAACAGCTTGGCATCGAAGTCGGAGAAGTCGCCCGAGGCGATGAAATCGTCGAGGGGCAAGAACAGGTCGCGCGCGGCAAAGCTCTGCAGCGTCTCGACCGCCGTGTGATAGACATCATACTGCTCGCCGGCATTGTATTGCTGCAGCACGCGCGAGACGAAATCGCCCCAGCCGCCACCCACCGCATCGACGCCGATCTCGACCTCGACATTGGGATATTTCTGGTTGAAGCGCGCCACTGCGTCCTGCGTCGACTTGAGCTGCGCTTCACCGCCGAAGGTCATCAGCCGCAGCTTGCCGGCTTCATCCGATTGCGCCAGCGCCGGCGCCACCAGCCCGGCGGTGAGCAGCAGGGCTGCCAAGAGTTTCTTCATTCATCCCTCCTCTGTCCGGCGTTTCGACAAAGCTTCGCCGGTGCTGGATCGCGGCGTTTTCGCCGCCTCCGCGTTGAAAATGTCATTCCCGCTCCGAGAACCGCCGAAAAACGGCGTCCGGTTATCGAGCGTGGCGATTAAACCATTGTAGTCGCTTGGATATTTCTCCCGTCGCGGGGTTGTCCCCGTCTTCTGGCGATGCCGAACGTAACAGTTGTGAATGGATTTGCAAATGCATTCACAAATCCATTTGCATGCGTCTTTCGTTTGGTGCTAGCCGTTGCCGCCATGAGCACGATCTCAAAGGTTGCCGAGCGGGCAGGCGTATCGCGGACCACGGTCTCGCACGTCATCAACCACGCCAATCGGGTATCGAAACCGCTGCGCGAAAAGGTGCAGGCGGCGATCGACGAGCTCGGCTATTCGCCCAACCCGCAGGCCAAGAGTCTGAGGACCGGGCGCACCAACCTGATCGCCATGCTGATCCCCGATATCGGCAACCCGTTCTACACCGAGATGGTGAAGGCGGCGCAGGCGGCGCTCGAGGAAGCCGGGCTCGACGCGCTGATCTACAATACCGACGTGCCGGGCGGGAACTGGCAGACGCATGGCCGCGACTACCTGCGCCAGCTCAACAAGAAACGCGTCGATGGCCTGCTGGTCGGCGATTTCGCCCTCCACGGCATCAACGAGGAGCTCTCGAGGCTCGATACCCCGGCCGTGTTCATCGGTCAGCTCGCCAGCCACGCCGTCGACAGCGTCAAGGTCGACGACTATGGCGGCGGCTACATGGTCGGCAAGCACTTTGCCGAACGCGGGCACAAGACGGTGGTGCAGATCACCGGGCCGGAGAACTTCGAGTCCGCCATGGCCCGCGCCGACGGTTTCGAGCGGGCCCTCAGGGACCACAAGGTCAAGGTCAAGAAGTCCCAGCGCTACACCGGCACGTACCTGCCGCCCTCCGGCCGCGAGGCGGCGCAGTGGATCGCCGAGCTGAGCGGCGAGGACAAGCCGACCGCCGTGTTCATCGGCAACTACCTGATGGCGATGGGGACGCTGGCCGAGTTCCACGATCAGGGCGTCCGCGTCCCCGACGACATTGCCGTCGCCATTTTCGGCGACCTGCCGCAGCTCGAATATGTGAGGCCCAACCTCACCCGAGCCGGCGAGAACCCAGGCGCGCTGGCGAGGCGCGCCGTCGAAATGCTGCTCGAACGCCTCAATGGCAAGTTCGACGGCCCGCCGCGCACCGAGGTCATCCCCTGTGCGCTGCGCATCTTCGAGTCGGCCTAGCCGAACGAAGGAAAACTAGCGCGGCCGTTTCGGGGGAGGTGGCCGCGTTCCGGACGACAACACCAAAGCTCCAGGGAGGAGTGAATGACTCATACGTCCAACATGCCGTCGGGATGGTCCCGCCGGTCCATCCTCAAGGGTGGCGCCGCACTGGGCGCTGCCGGCCTCGCATTGCCGTTCGCCGGCAAGGCGTTCGCCCAGGACAATACGCTCAGCTTCTGGCAGTTCTATGCCCCGGGCGGCGATGTGAAGCCGCAGGTCGACTGGTTCGTGAAGATGGTGGCCGATTGGAACGCCACGCAGTCCGAACAGGTGGCGCTCGAGTATGTCGTGGGCTCCGAATACATCGGCGGCACCAAGCTGGCGACCTCGTTCGCCTCGGGCCAGGGCCCGGACATCTTCATCATCTCGCCCGGCGATTTCCTGCGCTACTACAATGGCGGTGTGCTGCAGGACCTGACCCCGGCGATCGAGGAAGCGGCGCGCGCCGATTTCCCCGAAAGCGTCATCGCCAACCGCATGGTCGACGGCAAGATCTACGGCGTGCCGATGGAAGTCGAGCCGATGGCCTTCTACTATTCGGTCAAGGCGTTCGAAGAGGCCGGGCTCAACGAGAACGACGTGCCCCAGACCTGGGACCAGTTGCTCGAAGTGGGCAAGAAGTTGACCACGGCCGAGCGCTACGGCGTGCTGTTCGAAACCAACCCGGGCTACTACCAGAATTTCACCTGGTACCCGTTCATGTGGCAGGGCGGCGGCGAGTTCCAGTCGGCTGAAGGCAAGTCGGCCTTCGACTCGCCGGCAACCGTGCAGGCGCTGAAGTTCTGGCAGGATGCGGTCAATTCCGGTGCCGCCCCGCGCCAGATGCTCGGCGGTGGCGGCGGCGATATCGTCGCCAACCTCGGCTCCGGTTACTGCGCCATGCAGAATGTCGGCATCTGGGGCATCTCGGCGATGGACAACAACGCGCCCGACGTTCCCTACGGCATCTTCAAGCTGCCGGTGCCGACGGGCGGCAAGTACGTCACCGTCGGTGGCGGCTGGGCCTTCGTCGCCAACTCCAAGGGCAAGAACCCGGAAGCCGCAGCGAAGTTCATTGCCTGGGCTTTGGCCTCGATGGCGCCGGATTCGGTGCAGCGCGTGGTCGATTGGTGCACGGTAGCAAAGTCCGACATGCCGCCGCGCAACTCGGCGCTGACGGCCGGTGGCGATGCCTTCAACAAGGGCAATATGGGGATCTTCGGGACCCAGATCCATCCGGGCACCCGGGCCGAACCGCGCGTGCCGCCGGAGGTCTACAAGATCATCTCCGACGCCATCCAGCAGACCCAGCTCGGCGGCGCCGATCCGCAGGCGACGGCCACTGCCGCCAGCCAGCAGCTCGACGCCTTCCTCGCGTCGTACTCGGGCGCGCCGATCCTGTAACGGGTGCGGCGGAGTTGGCGGTGTGGAACAGATTGTCCCACACCGCCTCCCTCCCCCTTGAGGGGAGGGATTGAGGGAGGGGGTGGTGCAGTCACCACCGAGATCGCCTCACCACCCCCACCCCCGCCTCTCCCCTCAAGGGGGAGGGGAGCCGCAAGCCCGGTGAAGGACCAAGGACAGACCAGTGACTGACATCACCACCACGGCGGCGGGCGCAAAACCCGCTGCCATCCGGCTCACCACCCGACAGCGCGAGGCGATTGCCGGCGTGCTGTTCGTCGCGCCAGACGCCATCGGCCTGATGCTGTTCATCGGCCTGCCGATGCTGCTGGCGCTCGGCATCTCGGTGTTCGAGGTCGATGGCTTCGGCGGCTTCAAGTTCGTCGGGCTCGCCAACTACACCAAGATGTGGATCGACCCGCTGTTCTGGTCGTCGCTGCGCGTCACCGGCCAGTTCACCCTGATGCTGGTGCCCCTGCTCTACGTCACCGGGCTCGGCCTCGCGCTGCTGGTGCAGCGCACCAGCAAGTTCAACACCGTCATGCGCTCGATGTTCTTC
>JAEUMC010000882.1 GCA_016793415.1 Devosia sp.
CGCGAGGAACCCGCAATAGTCGCCCAGGTCGCGGCGATAGGCCTCGATGGTGTTTTTGGCCGCGCCGCGCTCGGCGCTCATCATCTCGAGGAACGCGTCGACCAGGTGGCCGTCGCTCATTCGATGCCCTGCTGGCGGGTCACCACTTCGCCGTCAGCGGCGGGCGCATCGGCGGCGGGCTCGACCGAGAGTGCCGGCTCTTCGGGAGCTGCAGGTGTTGCAGCCGGCGCTTCGGGCTGCCGTGTGGTGTTGATCTCGCGCCGCACCAGCGGATCGCGCTGCGTCGAAGGCACCAGGTCGCGCGCGGGAATGCGGATGGTCACATCCTTGTCGCGCGGCTGCACGATGGCGACGAGCGCGAACATGGCCCCATAGCCAAGCCCGACCAGGACCAGCAGGATGACGATCAGACGAATGAGAGTCGGCATGGCAATCCGCTTTTGTCACGCTACGGGCCAGTGTCCCCTGTTTGCCGGATTCGATCAAGGGTGCGCTAACCATAGCGCTCCAACCATAGCGGGCATTGACTTTATGCCGCCCTAACGGTTCAAACCGCCCGAACAGGGAAATGCGATGTCACGCGACGGCACGACCACCCGCGACGACCGGCGCGAGGATCTGCAACGGCTCCTCGGGCACCGCCCGATCGTCCTGATCGGCATGATGGGCGCCGGCAAGACCACCGTCGGCCGCCGTCTCGCCGCCCGCCTCGGCCGCCACTTCGTCGACAGCGACGAGGAGGTGGAGAAAGCCGCCGGCATGACCATCGAGGATATTTTCCGCACCCATGGCGAGGCCGATTTCCGCGCCGGCGAGGTCAAGGTGATCGCCCGGCTGCTGAAGGACCACAACATCGTCTTGGGTACCGGTGGCGGCGCCTTCATCAATGCCGAAACCCGGGCCCTGGTGAAGGAAGCGGCGATCTCGGTATGGATCAAGGCCGATTTCGAGCTCTTGTTCCAGCGCGTCTCGCGCCGCTCCAACCGCCCGCTGCTGAAAACCGCCAACCCGCGCGAAACGCTGCAGAAGCTGATCGACGTGCGTTATCCGGTTTACGCTGAAGCCGATGTCACCATCGTCTCGCGTGACGTCCCGCAGGACCAGGTGGCGAGCGAGGTGATCGACGCCGTGCTGGCCTATCTCAACGACGAGCAGGCCCATGGCTGAGCCCACCAAAGTTCACGTCCCGCTGGGCGAGCGCGCCTACGATATTCTCATCGGCAACGGCTTGATCGACAATGCCGGGGCCCTGCTCAAGGCCAAATTCCCGGGCCGGCGCTTCGGCATCGTCACCGACACCGAAGTCGCGATCGCCCAGTTGCCGCGCCTCACCGCCTCGCTGGACGAGGCCGAGGTAAAATACGCGACGGTCGTGCTGCCCAATGGCGAGAGCACCAAATCCTTCGCCCGGCTGGGCGAAACCGTCGACGCCATCCTCGCGGCGCGCCTCGAGCGCGGTGACCTGATCATCGCGCTCGGCGGCGGCGTCATCGGCGACCTTGCCGGCTTCGCTGCGGCCATCGCCCGGCGCGGCATGGATTTCGTCCAGGTGCCGACTTCGCTCTTGGCACAGGTCGATAGTTCCGTCGGCGGCAAGACCGGCATCAACTCGCCGCACGGCAAGAACCTGATCGGCGCCTTCCATCAGCCGAGGCTGGTGCTCGCCGATCTCGATGCGCTCGACACCCTGCCGCCGCGCCAGCTCGCTGCCGGCTATGCCGAAGTGGTGAAATACGGGCTGATCGATGACGAGCCGTTCTACTTCTGGCTCGAAGACCACCGCCGCGAGATTTTCGCCGGCAACGCCGCTTTGCGCGGCGAAATGGTGGCGCGTTGCTGCGCTGCCAAGACCCGCTTCGTCCTCGCCGACGAGAAGGAGACCGGGGTCCGCGCCCTGCTCAACCTCGGCCACACCTTCGGCCATGCGCTGGAATCGGCCACCGGCTATTCCGACCGCCTGCTGCATGGCGAAGGCGTCGCCATCGGCATGGTGCTGGCGCATGGCTTTTCGGCCAGGCTCGGCCTCGCCCCCAGCCAGGATACCGGCCGCATCGCCCAGCACCTGAGCGCCGCGGGCCTGCCGACGCACATCAACGATATTCCGGGCGAGCTGCCCGATACCGATTACCTGATGAACGCCATCGCCCAGGACAAGAAGGTGGTGCGCGGCGCCCTCACCTTCATCCTGACCCGCGGCATCGGCCAGGCCTTCATCGAAAAGAATGTCGACCCGGCCGCCGTGCGTGCCTATCTCGACGAGGTCAGGGCCGCCCGCTAGGTGGCCCGAACCACTTGGCAAGCGCTTCCGTGAGCCCCGTTCCGCCTGCCTCACCGACCCAGGCCACGTAGCCGTCGGGCCGGATCAGCACGGCCGGTGGTGCGGTGACCGAGCCTATCCCGGGCAATGTCCAGGGCCCCGCTGTCGTCGCGTCCACCACCTCGACCCGATCGGCCCAGGGCATGATGTCGACTGCGCCTGGGGCAGCAAGGTTCAGCACGACAGGCCTCGCCGCATGCAACAGGTCGGACACTCGCTGCCGGCCGCTGGAGGTATCGATGTCGAGATCCGGCATCCGCCGCCCTAGCAGCGGGTGCCCCTCGCCCAGCTCGTAGCGGATACCGAGCCCCGTCAGGTCGGCAGCGACATGCCGGCGCGTCTCATCGAGCCCGAGCAGGTCGGCCATGGTGCCGCGCAACGCCTTGGTACGGTCGTCCTCGCGCCGCAGCGCCACTGCCGCCATGGTGTAACGCAACACCTTGGCGCCGACCGGATGCCGCTCTGCATGGTAGCTGTCGAGCAGGCTTTGAGGGGAGATGCCCTTGATCACCTGCGCCAGTTTCCAGCCCAGATTCACTGCATCCTGCACCCCGGTCTGCAGCCCCATCCCGCCATCGGGCGGATGGATGT
>JAEUMC010000899.1 GCA_016793415.1 Devosia sp.
GAGCGCGGACGCAATGATGAGGCCGGCGACCACCCCAACCCCCACGCCTTTAGCGAGCGGATCAGTGATTCCGAGCCATTCGAACACCCCATACAGCCATTCCTGGGCATTCATCCCTGCAGGTTCTGCGGCGACGGCCGCAGGCCTCGCTGCGACTGGCGGCGCTGGAGCGAAGGCCGCGGGCTTCTCTGCGACTGGCGGACAATTCCGTGGCGGCGGGCAGTGTCCGACTTCGATCGCCTGGTGCCGCGTCGCAATTGCCCTCTCCCAACCCTCCAGTTGATCAAAGCCGTAGCCGCCCCCAAGCAGGATCGCGAGCAGTAGAACAATTGCTGGCCCACGCGACCACCATGCGGCGGTCTTAACGCCTCCCGAAACAGTCACAGCGCCCTCCCCCCAGAGCTGAATTCCCTGTGCATTCAATGCACGGGGGCTGAGACGCGTCCATCCCCCTCCCCCGGAGACTTCCCATGGCAGCCATCTGGCCCGGCTCGCGCGTGCCCAATTTCGGCATCGGCGACCGACTGTTTTTCTACGATACCGCCACCTCGACGCCGCAGGTGGTCTATGCCGATGGCGCGCTGAGCGTGGCGCATGATCAGCCGATCCTTGCCGATGCGCGCGGCATGTTCCCGGTGATCTACCTGAGCCCGGCGCCGGGCAGCTATCGCCAGAAACTCACCGACGCCAATGGCGTGCTGATCTTCGACGACGACGATATCGACGTGCCGCAATCGGCCGATTACGAGCCGCCCGACCCCGGCGTCACCGACCCCACGCTGCTCGTCAGCACCGGCATGCGCATCGGCTATTACGGCACCGCGGCGCCGGCCGGCTGGGTGCGCTGCAACGGCCGCAGCCTCGGCTCGGCCGCCTCGGGCGCCAGCGAGCGCGCCAATGCCGATTGCCAGGCGCTGTTCCTCCACCTGTGGACGGCCGACGCGACGCTCACCGTCAGCGGCGGCCGCGGCGCTTCGGCGGCGGGCGACTGGGCCGCCAACAAGACCATCGCCCTGCCCGACTATCGCGACCGCATCGCCATCGGGCTTGGCGCCATGGGCAATACCGATGCCAACCGCATCCCCGATACGCTGATCGATGGCGGGGAGAACAACACCACGCTCGGCGCCACGGTGGGCGCGGCGACCCACACGCTCACCGCCGGCCAGATGCCGGCGCACCTGCACGCCAAGGGCACGCTGAAAATGCCCAACCACGGGCACCCTACCCGGATGAACCCGGCCGCCAATGTCGACAGCGACACCTATGGCGGCATCGTGGTGCGCGGCCTCAGCGGCCCGCAGAACAAGGTGGCCTGGACCGGCGCGCCCGAGGATCTGCTGGGCCGGCAGGTGGGCGGCTCGGGCGCCATGGATCTCGATGGCGACATGGCCAATGCCGGTAGTGGCGAGGCGCACCCCAACATCCAGCCCTCGACCTACGAACTCGTGATCATCAAACTCTGAGGTCCGGCATGTACGAGCTGCAGTTCTTTGCCACCGACGATGCCGATTGGGCACAGCGGGTGGACCTGATCGACGACGCCACCAACCTGCCGCTGGTGACGGCCGGCGTGCTGTTCGAGCTCGAGGTGAGCGAGGGCGGCGCGCGGCGGCTGTTCGCCTCGACCGCCGACAACAGCATCGAGATCCCCGAGCCGGGCACCATTCAGTGGCGCTTCAGCGTGCCTGAGCTTGGGGCGCTCGATATCCGCAACAGCTATCGGGTCGGCTGCCGGATGACCAATGGCACCGGCACGACGCAGCTGTTCACCGGCACCCTGGCTTTCGTCGGAGGCGGGTTCGGCAGATGAGCGACACCATCACCCCACGGCTGAGGATCAAGGCGCAGCCCGAGATCGCGGTGCGCGCCAAACCGGTGCCGCCGCCAAAAGTGCGGCTGCGCGTCACCCCGGCGCTGCTGCCGATGGAGATCGAACTCCGGAACACCGGCGCCATGGTGCAGTGGCGCTATCTTGGCCAGGACTGGCAGGATCTGATCGCCATCGACGACCTCGATACCACGGTGACCGTCGGCACCGTCACCACGCTGCCGCCGGGCTCCCCAGCAGCGGTGGTCAATGTCGGCACCAGCAAGGACATGGTGCTGAACTTTTCCATCCCCGCGGGCATCCAGGGCATCCAGGGCAACGCTGCGACCATCGCAGTGGGGACGGTGACCACGGTCAGCCCGGCGACGCCCGCCGCGGTGAGCAATGCCGGCACCGCCAACGATGCGGTGTTCAACTTCGCCATCCCGCAAGGCGCCGCCGCGACGCTCGCCGTAGGCACGGTAACGACGCTGACGCCGGGCAGCGCCGCCACCGTCACCAACGTCGGCACCTCCGGCGCCGCGGTGCTGAACTTCGGCATCCCGCGCGGCGCGCCGGGGCTGCTGACCTCGGTGGTTGCCGGCGCCAATGTCACAGTCGATAGCACCGACCCGGCCAACCCGATCGTCGCCGCAGCCGGCAATGTCAGCGGCCCGGCCAGCGCCGTCGACAACCGCGTCGCGCTGTTCAACGGCACCACGGGCAAGCTGCTGAAGGACAGCGGCGTACTGCTCGGCAACGTCGCCTCCCGCAATATCGGCACTACCGCCGGCACCGCGGCGGCCGGCGACGACGCCCGCTTCGAAACCGTGCCGAACGACTATGTGACGAACGCCAAGCTCGCCAACATGGCCAACGCCACGGTGAAGGGCCGCAACACCGCCGGCACCGGCGACCCCGAAGACGTGACCATGGCGCAGCTGAAGACGCTGCTGGCGCTGGCCGCCACCGACATCGTCTCGGGGACGTTTGCCGATACCAGGCTGCCGACGCGGCTGGGGACATTGTCCAAGACCATCACCGATTGGAACACAGCCGTTGAGAACGGCTGGTACATGGCTTCGGGCCTTGGCGCAGCGAATGCGCCGAACGGCTCGAACAACTGGTTCTACGGTGAAGTTATCAACCACCAGGGCGCCGGCTGGTGCACACAGACGCTTTACGATTTTGCCTTCGGCGTCCCTATCGTGCCGGTCTGGCGGCGCGCCCAGCAGAACGGTACCTGGGGCCAATGGTACCGCGTTCGCGAGGACGCCATTCTTGCCACACGCCCCGTCGCCGGCACGACCGACACGCTGGTCTATGCCGATATGGGCGGCGTGGTGGAGTTCCAGAGCGGGTCGGCGACCACGTGTACCGTGCCGCCGAACAGCTCGGTCCCCTACCCGGTCGATACGATCATCAACCTGATGCAGTACGGGGCGGGGCAGGTGACATTCGCCGCCGGCGCCGGGGTGACCATCCGCTCAGCGGGATCGCGGCTGAAGCTGGCGGGTCAATACTCGGCCGCGTCTCTCCGCAAGCGCGCCACCGACGAATGGTGGCTGTTCGGGGATACCACGACATGATGATTCCGTTCGGGGTGTACGCGGCGGATCGAGACCCCTACTTCGCCAACGTGTCGCTGCTGCTGCATTTCGATGGTACCGACGGCTCAACCACCTTCTCCGATAGCTCGAGCAACAACCTGACTGTCACTCCGTCAGGCCAGGCGCACATCGAAAACACGGCAGCGAGATTTGGGCCAACCTCGGCTCAGTTTGATGGTAGCGGGGACTACCTGACGGTTTCCTCAAACCCACTGCTTAACTTTGGCAGCGGTGACTACACCGTCGAGTGCTGGATGTATCTCACGGCCAGTGTGGCCGCGGCAGACAAGCGCATCGTCAGCGGTACAGGAAACAACGGCTTCGAAATACTCATCGGCAGCGGCAACACCTCTATCGGTGTTCAAAACATCGGCCAAGTCGTCGCCGGCTCCTTCAGTCCAGCGATCAACCAATGGTATGCGCTGGCCTATGTCCGGTCTGGCGGCACCGCGAGAATCTATGTCGACGGAACCCTTCTGGCTTCGGCGACCGATTCCAGTGCCTACACGCAGCAAAACTTTCAGATTGGTGGAATATCAACTAACTCGGTCAGATCGCTGCCAGGGTATCTAGACGAGTTTCGTGTCACCAAAGGTGTCGGGCGATACTTCGGGTCGAACTACACCGTCCCCAATCGCCCTTTCACGAACCGCTAGGTGAAGATCGGAGCCGATTCAAGAAACGTCGAATGTAGAATCTGCTGCGGCGGCGATGAAGCCAGAAGATAGGCCCCCCACTTTCGTTCTGATCGCTTGGATCGGTAAGAGTGTGCGCCCCCAGCTTCATGCCTAGGATGCTTAGTACAGACTGGTCGTGTCGATGGTCCTTGAAGCCAGGAAGGTTTGGCAGGCCCGAAGCATTTGGAAGGTCCGAGACCTTGCGGTCATCCATCGTCTCCTCGGCTAAGCGACGGAGGAACTCACGGCTCTCGGCGCAGACCCGATACATCTGAAACCCGCCCAGCAACTGCTGGGCGTCGTGATACCGCGGCTCGTCGGCATCCATAAGAACGAAGCAGTCTCGCTTAGTCCACGCGCTCATGGGCAAGGATGCCGTGCCATCGGGGTTCCTGCCATGCTCAAACAGCACAATCGAGTGCTCAGCGGCCAGCGCGAATAGTGGCGCTGGGTCGGCGATCATCTCCATCGCGGCATCGGTATAGAAGACGAGGTCTCCCTCCTTCGCGTGACGGAACGTGTCCAGGATGATCCATGGCTTCCAGCGCCAATAGCCGGCACCGCGACGAGCCATCATCTTCTCTGGCTCTCTATGAATGAGCGAGCGGATGACCGGTGACCATCGCGAATAGATGCGTGTCCTAAGGCCAAAACGACGCGTCGAGCGACGAAGCAACAGCGCCGGAATCATATACTCGTGCGTAGCAAACGTGACGTGGTGAACCTTCATTCGCACTTGTTCCGTCTGCCGCGCGGCCTTCCAGTTAACGTAGAAGATCCTCTACCGCGTCCCGTTTTCCCCGTGAAGGCGGCACAGCATATCCCAGCTTCGTGCTCGGCGTGCAGACACCATGGCGACACTCGTCCGCGAAGATCACTTGAGCTGCCGCCTAGCTTTGGGACAGCCATCCCCACACCGGTCGTGGTGCTTCTTGACCTAGCCGGTTGCTGCATATCGCTGTTGCGTGTGACCTTGCTTGGCGACTGTTACCACAGTGGTATGACGACCACTACCAAACCACCCGCAGCTCCTCTGCCAGTTCGCTCAACAGCTCTCCCTGCCGGAATCGAGCGAGGGCACTCGTGCGGCCCGCCGCGCCCAGCCGACGGGCAAGCGATCGATCGCGCGCCAGGGCCTCCACCTGCCGCTGCAGCTCGGGCTGCCCCGCCTCCCCAGTTGGGTAGAGATAGCCGGTGACCCCGGGTTCGATGATTTCCGCGGTACCACCGGCTGACGTTCCCAGCACCGGCAGGCCGAAGGCCATGGCCTCGGTGGTCACTCGGCCGAAGGCCTCGCCCCTGCCTTGTGCCGCACCCTGCGAGTTCATGACGAAGGCATCGCTCGCGAGGTAGAACGACGCGATCACCGACTGCTGCACATAGGTTCGGGCCGGAGACAGCACGGCCCGCTCGTCTTCGGTCAGTTCCTTGAGAAGGGCCGAGCGGTCGGGGCGACCATGCATCCCGACGATCAGCAGCTTGATCGGGAGTTTGCGTGCCGCCGCCAGCCGGGCGATCGAGCCGATGAGCATTCGTTGCCCCTTTCTCGGCTCGAAGCTGCCCACACAAAGCAGGACGAAATCATCCTTCGACACACCAAGCCGCCTGCGAATGTCGTCGCGGCCGAGAACGACCGGACGTTGCCTGCGGGCTTGCGGTCTTGCCGGAAAGGGCAGCGAGGCGCGATCGGTCTGCTCGATGAAGCCATCGCTCAGCGGCGGATGCATGACGTGAACCCTGGGCGGCAACGCTGCGGCGGCCTGCCAGGCGGAGCGCGCCGCGGCGCTGTCGAAGATCGCCAGGGCCGCCAGGTGCAGCAGCTCAGCGGCGTGCGAGAACATCTCGACATCGATCTCGTGTACCCACCAGACCAGACGCTGCCCCACAAAGGGATTGCTGGCCAGGCACCGCCGCACCCAGGCGGCGGTCAGATCGCTTGCCGTATTGGCGATGACGGCGTCGGAGGCAGCCGCGACGGCAATGGCGTTTTCGATGGGGATCAGGGGCACGCCGAACTGACACGCCAGATTCCAGCCCTTCACGTCGTCCGCTGCCGTCGCCAGGCGGACCGTGGCGCCGCACTCCATCAGGGCCTGCGCGGTGTCCAGCAACAGCAGTGGCGCCCCGCTGCGCGACAGATCATGCGAAACCAGCAGGATCTTCCTGCCGGCATAGCCCGCACTGTCGCGAACCCGCGGCGCCGACGCCTTCGGCAAGGTCGTCGTCAGTGTTTCCCGGGTGATCTCGTCCGGCCTGTCACCATCCGGCCGGCTGCCACGTTGACCGGCGACGACGAACAGACGATCGCCGAGCCGGCCGGCGACCGGGATCTTGAGGGTGTACGGCAGCTGCCCCAGTATCGACCACCGATCCGCCACCGGATCGTAGGCTTGTATCGCGCCGGTCAGCCGCTGGTAGAATTCGTCCGGATCCTTGTAGATCTGCCCGCCGATCAGCAGGATGCGGCCGTCGACCACCACCGTCGAGGAGTCGCAGTGCGATACGGCGATGGGAACGTCCGCCACGCTGCTCCAATCGCCCGAAGGATCGGACAGCTGGAAGGCCGATGAGAGGTAGATCTCCGGTGTTCGCCCCGTGCAGGTGCATTGGGGATCGCCTGCGATCGGCTGGAAATCGCCCTGCTGACCGCCGAACACGTAGAGAATATCGCCTACGACAGCGCTCGACCGGTGCATCCCGGCTACCGGAATGGGCTGCTCGGCCCGCCAGCTTGCCTCGTCGGGGCGCCCCTCCGACACCGCAAGGCTCCAATGGTCGGCCCTTGCCGTCCAACGATCTTCGTCCGCGCCACCGACGACGTGCAGGCGCCCGCGCCAATACTGCATTGTGGCCGCGTAGCGAGGGGCCGGAACCGAAGGCAGCTCGCGCCAGCGATCCTCGCGGGCATCGTAGGAAAACACGTTCGGTACCGCGGGGCCGCACTGCGGCCCGAGCTGTCCTGACGCGAAGTAGATATGGCGGTGCCCATCCGAAGCGACCGCACAGTGAGAATGCGCCAGTCCGGCAGGGGTAGCTATGCGGCCAACCCAGCGTTCCCTGCGCATGTCGAACACGAAGATTTCTTCGTTCGTCGCGTCCAGCGATTTGTAGCCGCAGGCAACGTAGAGCAAGTCTCCGATCTGGGCGCCGCCGGCGTCCAGCAGCGGTTCGGGGCACGGCGCGGCGTTCGTCCATTCCAGTCCATCCCGCGGCGCCCTCCGCCTGAGCCACCATGCCTCGGCCTCGCGCCCCCACCGCCTGGGGTTCTTCAGCCACGCAGAAACCCGGACCATGCTGTCTCCCGGTCAGAAGCGGCACGGTACCGCCCGGCAGAAACCATAGCGCGCCATCAGATGATCGACCATCGCAGGCGCCTGCTCCCTTGTCCCGACACTGTCGCGGGCTCGATCACCCGCAGCTCGATGAGAACGATCGCCGGCGGACCCCCGAGTTCGCCAGGGCGATCGCGCTGGCCGACGGCAGCAGCCGATCGGTGTTCGCTTTCATGATCTTCCAGGCCGACTAGTCGCGCCGCAGGCTGCGGCGCCTCCTCAACATCGGAGACCCTCATGGACCCCAACGTGCCCCGCGGCGCGGCGATGCTGCTCGATTTCATTGCCGGGCTCGAAACCAACCGGCCGGGCGAGGCCGGCTACCAGGCCATCATCGGCTATCGCAACGAGAAGCCCGGCACGCTGCCGAGGCCGATTACCGGGATGTCGCTCGAGGAGCTGCTGGCGGAGCAGAAGCGCTGGGTGAAGAACCTCAAGGCGCCGAGCGGCGCCGCGGGGCGCTACCAGATCATCCGGCCGACCCTGCTCAGCCTCATTGCCGAGCTCGGGCTGCCGCTATCGGCGACCTTTACTCCCGAACTGCAGGATCGCCTCGGGTTCGCCCTGCTG
>JAEUMC010000927.1 GCA_016793415.1 Devosia sp.
CTTCGACCGATCCGCTGTCGGTGACTGGGCTGAACGACGACAAGCTGGGCGACATCCTCGCCAATGGCAGCTTCCTCGGCGGCGACAGCAACGGCAACGACCTGCTCGATGTTGGTGAGACCTGGACCTACGAGATCACCGCCGAGGACGTGGTGCTCGATGCCGACGAGACGCTGGTCAACGAGGTCACCGCGACCGGGGTGGACGACGAGGGCAACGAGGACAGCGATACCGACACCGAGACGGTGACCGGCACCGATGTGCTGCCTGACATCAAGGTGGTGAAGTCGGCGAGCGTCACCTCGATCAATGAAGGCACAGCCACCGATATCGTCTACACCTATGCCGTGACCAACGAGAGCACGACGTCAACCGACGCGCTCGACATCAGTTCCCTGTACGACGACAAGCTGGGCGAACTGATCGGCAAATACGAGAGCGGCGATACTAACGACGACGGCCTGCTCGACAAGGGCGAGACCTGGATCTTCAAGGCGACGGCCGCCGCTGTGGTGGCCGATGTCGGCGACAGCATCGTCAACGAGGTGACGGTCACCGCCACCGACGAGGAGGACAACGAGGTCAGCGACAACGACACCGCGACCGTGACGGTGGCCAATGTTGCGGCCAGCATCGCCATCGCCAAGACGGTCGACGCCAACGGCGACAATGTCTTCAGCGAACTGGAGACGGTGCAGGCCTTCGGTGACTCGGTCACCTACCGGTACGAGTTGACCAATACCGGCGCCTCGACCGATCCGCTCACGCTCGACGACCTGATCGACGACATGGGCAAGTTTGCCGACGTCAACCTGGTGGTCAACGGTGTGGTGCAGGCCGGTGTCACCATCGAGAAGTCGGGCGGCGACAACGATGCCCTGCTCGAGGTGGGCGAGACCTGGACGCTGAAGTACACCACCAACGTCAACCTCAACCCGGGCGAGAAGCTGACCAACACGGCGACGGTCAGCGCGGTCGATGATGAAGGTGGCACCGCCACGGCATCCGATACGGCCGCGGTGCAGGCCCTCAGCGGACCGGGCGTTCGCACCCCCGGCTTCTGGACCAACCTCGGCAAGCAGTTCTGGGACGGGATCGGCAATAACCAGACGAAGTCCGGGCCGAACTTCGCCGCGAGCGAACTTGCCTACGACATCGACTACAACAATGACGGCGTCAAGGACGGCAAGGCCGGCCTGCTGATCGGCGACTACAACAGGAACGGGCTGACCGATGTGGGCGAAGACACGTTCTTCATCTCTTACGCCGATGCGTTGAAGATCATCGATGCCTCGGCCAAGGACCAGCAGGATACCCGGTTCGTGCTGGCGCGCGACGCGGTGGCGACCTGGCTGAACTTCCTTGCCGGCAACCCGATCGGCGATGCGGCCACGGACCCGAACAGTCCGCAACACTACCTCAACGAAGCGATCGACTGGCTGCAGGTCACCAATGGCGGCAATGCCGGATCGACCTGGGAAAACTGGGGGGGCGGCTCGGCGGTCAAAGCCGGCGGCAACACCATCTGGAACAACGCTTCGAACACCGACAGCAGCCTGGCCGGCAACGAGCTCTCGGGCAATACGATCCACTCCGAGCTCGATTTCTTCAACAATACCGGCATGACGTTCCTGGGCGTGAATACATTCGTTTACGCCAATGACGGTGGTTGATTAACGGCTTTGGTCAGGACCGGCTCAACTGTCGCGCCTCAGCGTGCGGGAGTTGAGCCGGCGATTTGTGAACAGCGTGACAGCAAAACCAAAAAGTGACGAAATCCGCCGGGTGCTGGCGGCGTGTCGAGGCTACTTCCAGGCCGCGGCGCTGTTCAGCTTTGCGACGAACCTGCTGTACCTGGCTGGCCCGCTTTACATGCTGCAGGTGTACGACCGGGTGGTCTCGTCGGGGAGCGTTCCGACGCTGATCATGCTGACCATCGCGCTGGGCCTGGCGCTGGCCGCCCTCGCAGGTCTCGATGTGGTGCGGTCGCGGGTGCTGACGCGCGCCAGCGTCCGCCTCGATGCCATGCTCTCGGGCCGGGTCGTCGCCGCCAGCGTCCACATGCATGGTACCTCGCCCGCCGGCAGCCAGCCGCTGCGGGATTTCGACAATGTGCGGCAGTTCATCACCGGCAGTGGGGTTCACGCGCTGTTCGACATGCCCTGGGTGCCGATCTATCTGGGCGTCATCTTCATGCTGCACCCCTGGCTCGGCTGCTTCGCGCTCGCCTCGGCCGGCACGCTGGTGATCATGGCGCTGGTGACCGAATGGCTGGTTCGGGCACCGATGGCCGAGGCCAACAGCGCGGCGTCGCGCAACTATGCCTTCACCGAGATGAGCCTGAGGAATTCCGAGGTGGTGCGGGCGATGGGCATGATTCCCGGGCTGCTGCAGCGCTGGGGCAGGGAGCGCAACCGCGTGCTCGAGCGCCAGGTGACCGCCAGCGATCGCGCCGCCAGCATGCAGAGCGTCATCAAGTTCCTTCGCCTCGCCATGCAGTCGCTCATCCTCGGGCTCGGCGCCTATCTGGTGATCGAGCGCATGGCGTCGGCGGGCGTGATGTTCGCCGCCTCGATCCTGCTGGGCCGGGCGTTGCAGCCGGTCGAGCAGACCGTCGGGCAGTGGCGCGGGCTGGTTTCGGCGCATGGCGCCTGGCAGCGGGTGCGCGACCTGCTGCTGGCGAGCCCGCCGCCGGAACGCAGCACCGAACTGCCGCGGCCCGAGGGGCGCCTTTCCGTCGAAGGGCTGGTGCACGTGCCGCCGGGGGCGAGCAAGCCAATCCTGCGGAACGTCAGCTTCAACCTCGAGCCCGGGGAGTCGCTGGGGATCATCGGACCGTCAGGGGCCGGTAAATCGACGCTGGCGCGGCACATGGTCGGGGTGCTGCGGCCCACCGCCGGCGCCGTGCGGCTCGATGGCGCCGATATCCGGACCTGGCTCGCCGGCAGCCATATCGGCTACCTGCCGCAGGATATCGAGCTGTTCGCCGATACCGTGGCCGCCAATATCGGACGCTTTGCCACCGATGCCGACGACAGGATCGTCGAGGCGGCCAAGCTCGCCGGGGTGCACGAGATGATCCTCAGGCTGCCCGAAGGCTACGACACCCAGGTAGGGGAGGGCGGCGCCGTGCTGTCGGGCGGTTTCCGGCAGCGGGTCGGCCTGGCCCGAGCCATTTTCGGTGATCCGAGCCTGGTGCTGCTCGATGAGCCGAGCTCAAACCTCGACAATGATGGCGACCTGGCGCTCAGCGCCTGCGTCGCCCGGCTCAAGCAGCGCGGCACGACCGTGGTGATCGTTTCGCACCGCGCAGCATCGCTGTCGACAGTCGACAAGATTCTCATCCTGCGCGATGGCGCCGTCGAGGTGTTCAGCGAGCGCGCCGAGTTCATGCGCCGGCTGAACCGGCCGGCGGCCACCGTGCTGCCCAGGGACGAAGGGGCCGCCGATACGGCGGCGACGGGCTGAAGATGGCCGATGTCACGGCTGGAAAACTGCCGACGACGCTGCGGGCGGCCGATACGCCGGTGAGCGATTCCGCGCGCGGCTCCATCCGCGCCGGGCTGATCATCCTCGCGCTGTTCTTCGGCGGTTTCGGCGGCTGGGCGGCCGTCGCGCCGCTCAATGCCGCGGTCGTCGGCGAGGCCGTGGTCAAGGTCGAGGGCAACCGAAAGAGCGTGCAGCACCTCGATGGTGGAGTGGTGAAGGAGCTGCGGGTGCGCGAGGGCGAGAGCGTCGCCGCCGGCGACGTGCTGATGGTGCTCGACGACACCAACGCGCGGGCCGAACTCGATGTGCTGGTGCAGCAGGTGGTGAACCTCAAGGCGATGCAGGCGCGGCTCCTGGCCGAGCGCGACGGCGCCGCCGAGATCGCCTTTCCGCCGGAGCTGACCGAGGCTGCCGCAGCCGCGGCGATGGACAACCAGCGCCGCGAATTCGTCAGCCGTCGGGATGCCATCACCGGCGAGACCGGCATCCTCAACGAGCGCCGCTCGCAGCTCAGTGCGCAGATCACCGGCAACGAAGCCCAGGTCGCCGCGCTGCGCGATCAGCTCGCCTCGGTGCTGGAGGAACGAAGCAAGCTGCAGAAGCTCTACGACCAGGGGCTGATCGAGCAGCCCCGCCTGTTGCAGCTGGACCGGACCGCCAAGAGTCTCGAGGGGCAGATCGCCACGGTCGACGGCACCATCGCGGCGAGCCAGCGGGCGATCGAGGAGAACGCCCAGCAGGTACTGCAACTGTCGCGGGACCGGCAGGCCGAGGTCACCCGGCAGCTCTCCGAGGTGCAGTCGAAACTGCTCGATCTCGCCCCGCGCCAGCACGCCGCCGCCACGGCGCTCGAACGGCTCGAGGTGCGCTCGCCCTATGGTGGACGGGTGGTCGATCTCGCGGTGTTTTCGGTGGGTGGCGTGATCGGACGGGGCGAACGGCTGCTCGATATCGTCCCGGCGGCGCCGACGCTGGTGGTCGAAGCCAGGATCCGGGTCGAGGATATTGCCGATATTCAGCCCGGCATGCAGGCCGAAGTGCACTTCACTTCGTACAAGCAGCGGATCACCCCGCTGATCCATGGCACGGTCGCCGATATCTCGGCCGACCGGCTGACCGACGAGCGGACGCAGGTTCCCTATTACGTGGCGCATGTCTCGGTCGATGCGGACGAGCTGGCGGCCAGTCCGGAAATCCAGCTCTATCCGGGCATGCCGGCGACGGTGATGATCACCACCAAGCAGCGAACGGCGCTCGACTATCTGGTGGGGCCGCTATTTGCCTCGCTCGACCATTCGTTCCGCGAACGCTGAGCGCGCCGGACCTTGGTCGCCATCGCGTTTCGAGGCTGGCCGACTTAGCCTGATCAATGCTCTGTCCGGACCCGAAACGGGCGGAGTATGGCGGACGTTCCGGGCCCATCCCCCGAGCGTCCGCCGACAGCCAATGTCGGCAGCTCGGCGCTGCCGGCAGTTGCCGCTAGCCGGGCTGTTGCGTCGGCGGCGGGTCATCGGGCGGATCGTCCGATAACGGCACCGACAAAGACCAGGCGATGGCGCAGGCAAAAGCCACGGCGACCGGCACGATCAGCAACGCGATCCAGATATTCCGACGGGACACGACAGGCACGTACGCACGCTCCCCAAAGCGAACGATCCCGCTTTGCACCGCAGGGGCGCCGGCAGCCATATGGACTGAGGTCGCTATCGCCGGGCGGGCATGCCCCGGTTGTGCGCCCCCGGCGGCATCCGCTAGTCTCATGCCGCAGGGGGATTTCATGGTGCGACGACGGCTCTGGCGGCATCTTGGCATCGGCCTGCGTCGCCGGCTGCCGCAGATGTCGCTGTCGCAGCGCTTCTTCTGGACCGCGCTGGTGGTGGTCCTCGTGGCGATGCTGACCCTGGGCAACTGGACCAGCGACTATGTCAGCGACAGCATCGTCACCGGCGTCGGCGGCACGGCCGCCGCCAGTATCGAGGCGCTGGTGTCGCGCAGCCTCGACGACCGGATGGCCGATGGCCGGCAATTGAGCGACCGGCAGGCCGAGCTCGACGAGGTATTCGAGATCGGCAACACCGCCGAGTCGGCGCGCCTGCTGCAGATCCGGATCCGCGACCTCGAGGGCAGGATCCAGTATGCCTCGCTGGGCGGCCTGCGGGACGAGAGCGACACCGGCTATTTGCTGGCCGCCTCCGAGGGAAAGCTGTTCGCCCGCGTGGTCGACCTGCCGCTGCAATCGCTGGGCAGCCTGCCGGAGCGGACGCTCGCCGTGCTGAAGATCTACACGCCATTGCGGCGGGTCCGCTCGGGCGAGGTTTTCGCGGTGGCCGAGCTCTATTTCAGCGCCAGGTCGGTGCGCGAGCTGCAGGCGCGGGCACAATCGGATGTGTGGATCATCGTCGGGACCATCGGCATCGCCGCCGCCGGGACGCTGGGGCTGCTCGTCGACGTCACCGGCCGGATCATCACCCGCCAGCGCGTGCGGCTGGCACGCAATCTCAGGCAATCGCGGCAGCTGATGCGCGAGAACGCCCGCCTCAATGCCGCCTCCGAGAAGCTGCGGCTCGAGGCGAGCCTTGCCAATGAGCACGTGCTGGCCCAGGTCGGTTCCGATATCCACGATGGTCCGGTGCAGCTGCTGACGCTGCTGATCCTCAGGCTGACCCGCAGTGGCGAAAAGGCCGGCGGCAACAGCGTCGATGCGGCGGCGCTGGCTGCCGAGGCGATGGAGGAACTGCGCGGCATCTCGGCCGGCCTGGTGCTGCCGGAACTGGCCAAGGTCGGCCTCGCCGACACGATCCTCTTGGCGGTGTCGCGCCACGAAAGCCTGACGGGAACCTCGGTCCGGCGCCTCGTCGACGTCTCCGAGGCGGCGCCGATCAGCGCCAAGGTCTGCGCCTACCGTGTGGTGCAGGAGGCGCTCAACAACGCCCATCGGCATGGCGGCGGGCACCACCAGGTGGTCAAGGCAACCAGTGCCGACGGCTGGCTCGATCTCGAAGTGACCAACAAGCTGACGCCTGGCGAGGTGCCGGTTGTCGCCTCGTCGGCCGACCAGATCGGGCTCAGGGCGATGCGCTTCCGCGTCGAGGCGCTGGGCGGCACGCTGGCAGTG
>JAEUMC010000939.1 GCA_016793415.1 Devosia sp.
CGAGCAACTGTCCGGCGCGCCCGACAAAGGGCTTGCCTTGCAGGTCTTCCTGCTCGCCCGGGCCTTCGCCCACCAGCATGATTTCCGCCTCGGGGTTGCCGTCGGCAAACACCAGTTGGGTGGCGCGCTTCTTCAGCAGGCACCCCTCATAGGCATTCATCACCGCGCGCAGCTCGTCGAGCGTCTGCGCACCGGCGGCCAGCGCAGTGGTTTCGGTCGGATCTGAGCTCAGCGAGATGGCGATCGGTGCCGCTGCCGGAGCGGCGGTCGCCGCGGCAGGTGCCGCCTCGGGGGCCGGGATCGGCCGGGCGCGCGACGGCGCCGCGGACGCTGCAAAGCGATCGACCGGCTCATCCCCGACGGCAAAATCCACCCCGACGGCGCGGTACCAGTCGAGCACCGCCCGGGCTTCGGCGTCATTTAGCGGTCGATTTTCGGACATGGGTTCTGTTATGTCACAGCCCGTTTTCTCCCGCCATCCGTGAATGGACCTGACCTTGGCCGACGCCGGCAATCGCGAGATCCTCGAGACCGACGTGCTGATCGTCGGGGCCGGTCCTGCGGGCCTCAGCGCCGCCATCCGGCTGAAACAGGTGGCCCCGCAGCTCTCGGTCACAGTGGTGGAAAAGTCCGCCGAACTGGGTGGCCACATCATTTCGGGCGCGGTGATGAACCCGGTGGGGCTCGATGCGCTGCTGCCGGGCTGGCGTGACCTGGGTGCGCCGGTCGGCCCGGCGATGACCCGCGACACCTTCCATTTCCTCACTGCCACCGCCGACATCGCGCTGCCGCAGCTGATGATCCCGCCGCAGATGCAGACGCCTGGCGCTGTGATCGTCAGCCTTGGCGATCTGGTGAAGTGGCTCGGCGAGCAGGCGCAGGGCCTCGGTGTCGATATCTTCCCGATGACCGCCGCTGTGGACGTGCTGACCGGTGCGGGTGGCCGGGTCGAGGGCATCATTACCGGCGATCTCGGCGTCGATCATGCCGGCAACCAGAAATCCACCTATGCCGCCGGCATCGGCCTCAGGGCCAAATACACGTTGATCGGCGAGGGCGCCCGAGGTTCGCTCGCCAAGCACCTGATCAACCATTTCGGCCTTGCCGATGGACATGATCCGCAGCTCTACGGCCTCGGCATCAAGGAAGTGTGGGAGATCGCGCCGGATCGGCACGAGGCCGGCCGCGTCGACCACTATCTGGGTTTCCCGCTCGATAATGCGACCTCGGGTGGCGGCTTTGCCTACCATGCTGCCGGCAACAAGCTCTATCTCGGCCTCGCGGTACACCTGAGCTACAGCGACCCGACGCTTTCGCCCTTCGGCGAGTTCCAGCGCTTCAAGACGCACCCGGCAATTGCCCGGTTGCTGGAAGGCGGCCGCCGGCTGAGCTACGGGGCGCGGGCGATGACCTCGGGCGGCCTGCAATCGGTACCCGACCTGGCCTTTCCGGGCGGTGCGCTGATCGGCTGCGCGGCGGGGTTCATGAACGTTCCGGCCTTGAAGGCGATCCACAATGCCATCCGCTCGGGCATGGCGACCGCCGATCGCGTCGCCGCGGCAATCGGCGAGGGCAGGGCAAACGATACCCTTGAGGGACTCAACGACAGCGTTCTTGCCACCGGCATCGGCGAAGAGCTCAGCCGGGTGCGCAACGTCAAACCGTTCTGGTCGCGCTTCGGCACCTATCTCGGCGTGTTGCTGGGCGGCTTCGACATGTGGTGC
>JAEUMC010000944.1 GCA_016793415.1 Devosia sp.
AACCCCTTCAACATCTACTGAGGTAGACGAAGGGCCGGCTCGTCGGTCGGCCATTCACTCATGAGAGCGAGCGAGAACAGACCATGCGACTGACGATCATCGGCGCCGGCTATGTCGGATTGGTGCAGGCGGCGGTATTCGCCGATGCCGGGCACCAGGTGCTCTGCCTCGATCTCGATCAGGACAAGATCGAGCGGCTGCAGCGCGGCATCGTGCCGATCTTCGAGCCGGGCCTCGAGCGGCTGGTGCAGGAGAACCTCGAGTCCGGCACCCTGCAGTTCACCACGGATGCGGCCGAGGCGGTCCACCACGCAGAGGTGCTGTTCCTCGCTGTCGGCACCCCGCCCGACGAAGACGGTTCGGCCGACCTCAGCCATGTGCTGGCCGCCGCCGACAGCATCGCCGCGCAGATGCGGACCGATTGCACTGTGGTGGTCAAATCGACCGTGCCGGTGGGCACCTGCGAGAAGGTGGCGAGCCGGCTGCGCCGCGGGCTCGACCGGCGCGGGCGGAGCGATCTCGCCGTGGCCGTCGCCTCCAATCCCGAGTTCTTGAAGGAAGGCGCGGCGGTCGCCGACTGCACCAAGCCCGACCGCATCGTCATCGGCACCAGTGACGCCCAGACCGAGGCGCTGCTGCGCGAGCTCTACGCGCCGTTCAACCGCAACCACGAGAAGATCATCGCGATGGATGTGCGGAGCGCCGAGCTGACCAAATATGCCGCCAACTGCATGCTGGCGACCAAGATCAGCTTCATCAACGAGATCGCCAACCTTGCCGACCTCATGGGCGCCGACGTCGAAAAGGTCCGGCTCGGCATCGGCTCGGACCCACGCATCGGCTACCAGTTCATCTATCCGGGCATCGGCTATGGCGGCTCCTGCTTTCCCAAGGATGTGCGGGCGCTGATCCACTCGGCCGAAGCGGCGGGATACGACCCCAAGGTGCTGCGCGCCGTCGAAAGCCGCAACAGCAGCCAGAAGCGCGTCATCCTCGACAAGATCGAGGGGGTGTTCGGCCCCGATCTCACCGGCCGGAGCTTTGCGCTCTGGGGCCTCGCCTTCAAGCCCAACACCGACGACATGCGCGACGCTCCGGCGCGCGTCATCATGGAGGCGCTCTGGGCCAGGGGCGCCAGGGTGCAGGCGCACGATCCCAAGGCGATGGCGGAGTGCCGCCGCATCTATGGCGAGCGCCCCGATCTCAGTCTCTGCGACAGCCCGGTGGCGGCGCTGCGTGGCGCCGATGCGCTTATTGTCGCCACCGAGTGGAAGAGCTTTTCGGCGCCGGATTTCGGCGCCATTCGCGATGCCCTGAAAATGCCGGTGATCTTCGATGGGCGGAACCTCTACGACCCCGAGGTGGCCAGCCGCTACGGCCTGATCCTCCACGGTATCGGCCGCCGCCAGGCTGCTTTGGCGCCCGAGTATGCCCCCGGGCGTGAAGCGGCGACCACCGCGACGGCGTGAGTTCAGCTGGGGAGGAACGCAGTTGATCGATTTTCTGCTGGTCTGGGACAAGTCGTCCGCCCGGCCGGGCAAGACCGGCCATGGCGAGCTGGCGCGGGAACTGGGGCAATTGTGCATCGTCCCCCCGACGCTGTCATTGCAATGGCAATCGCGCGCCACTCCGGGCCTCACGGTGTTTGTCTGGGGCCACGATGTGGTGC
>JAEUMC010000978.1 GCA_016793415.1 Devosia sp.
GTCAGCGAGCATCTGGCGCGTGCCGAAGTAGAACACCAGCCCGGCCCGCTCGAGCCTGTCCGCGCTTTCCGACCAGTGGGAAGCATCATTGCAAAACAGTTGTGAGGCCCGCATATCGCCCTCTCCCAACGGCCGCGAAGCGAGTGATTGTCCGCAGTAAACCTTAACACTTCGCCGACTCGGCGAGGTGGCTTTGCTTGTATGACGGACCTACCAACAAATACCGATCGGCCGCCGGGCCCTTGTAGCATTTGCGAAGCGAGCGTCGGGAACGCAAGTGATCTTGTGCGCCTGGAGGAGGCAAAGCGACCGGAACCTTGCGGGGGCGTTCCTCAGGCCTCGAGATGCTGGCCCGGAGACGGTCCGCCCGACTGTTCACCGGGGCGGACAAAGTGACCGTGTCGAATGAAGTGCAGTACCTGCCGCTGCACTTCCGGCACGCGCATGATGAAACTGTGCGTGGCCGGGACGACCAGATGGTCGCCCATGCCGTCGAGCCGCGTGCGTTCGACCGAAACCCGCCCATCGTGCGGACGAGGCAACAGCAGGGTGCCGAGCAGGTAGGGCCAACCGGTCGAACCGGCGACGATGCCCAGTTCCAGGCCCGGCCCGACCGGTGGCGTGTCGCCACACCGACCAGTGGTGAGTTGCCGACCGGCCGGACCGAAGAGCCAACCATAAGGCGCAAGCGGCGCCAGCACGTCGGCGACCTCGCTGCCGGCACTCGGTGGCGCCAGCATCACCACTCGGCCGACCCTGGCCCGCAGCGACTGTTCGTTGGCGAGCAGGTGCCTCACCAGCAACCCACCCATCGAGTGGGTCACGAAATGCAGCCTCGACACATCGCCTGCGCCAGCGGCGGCAAGTTGCCGTCCCACCATCGCGGCCAGTGCGCCAAGGTCATGGTGCCGGGATGGGTAATCGAGATTGATCGTGCGGTAGCCGGCAGCGCCGAGAAAACCCTCGATCGGCCGCATGCTGCGGCTGGTTCTGGCTATCCCATGCAGCAGCACAACCAGATCGTCTTGTCCGTGGCGGTGTTCCACGTGAATCCCCCGGCTCAGCCGAGGAGCCTCGCGACCGCCGCAACCGAGACGATCCCCGCCACTTCCTCGCCGGTCAGTTGTCGGCCGAGTTCGGCTTCGACTTCGAGGACGAGACGGGCATGGGACAGACTGGACCAGGCGGCAAGACTGTTCATGTCGTCGGTGGCGGAAACGGCGCCCTGGATGTCGAGAGCCCTCGCCACCAGCGCCATGGCACGATGTTCACTGTTCAAGCGGTTCTCCCGATGATCGTTCGAGCCAATCCTCGCGCCGCAATTCGAGCTCGACCGCCGGGCGGCCGCGGCCGGTCAGCGGATCGCGATGATAGGTGGTGGCGTTCCCCCTGACCCGAAAGCCGAGCCGGCGGTAGTTGAAGATCGATGGGACGTTGCCCGCGTCGATCGTGGCGCCAAAGCGCGTGACGCCGTTGGCGAAAAAGTGGTGGAGCAGGCGGGCTCGCGTTTCGACCACCGCCCCCTTGCCCCACCACGCCCGATCGTGCAGCGCGACATGGCAATAGGCCGAACCGTCCGGCTGACGCACCACGATGTGAAGGCCAATCACCGCGCCGCTGGATTTCGCCACGATGGCGTGGGCGAAACGGCTGCGGCCGTTCGGATTGGGCCCGCGGAACCACCAGCCGATGAGGGAGTGCGGTTGCGGCGACAGAAACAACCCTTCGAGCAGCTCGGGATCGCGCCGCCAGCGTCGCGTCAGCAGAAACGTCTGCACTCGACCGGCGCGGCGCAGGTGGAAGCGGTCGGTTTCGAGGTCGCAGTCGAGCGCACTCTGTCGTCTCATTTCGCCCAGATAGCGCAGCCCGCCGCCGACGGCAAACGAGTTGGCCGCCGGAGTTCTCCCCGGCGGCCTGGTTTCATTCGTCGCGCAGCTTGACCAGGTCGTTCATCAAGCCCGCCGTACCGTTGTGGATGGTCAGGCGCTCGACCTTGCCGGCGATTTCCGACAAGGCCTCGAGCTCCTTGAGCCGCAGCATCACCGGGTTCTCGGCCATCACCCGCGCGGTGTTGAGCAGCGAACGCGTGGCGTTCGTCTCCTCGCGCCGGCGGATGACATTCGCCTCGGCTTCCTTCTCGGCCGCGACAACCTTGTTGAGGATGTCGCGCATCTCACCCGGCAGCACCACGTCCTTGACCGCGATGTCGCCGACCGAAAGACCGATCGCCGCCATGTCGGTGCGCACCCGCTCCACCGCTTCGACCTCGGCGGTCACCTTGTCGGCGAGGATCTCATCGAGGCTCTTGGCGCCGAGCGACTTGCGGAACGCAAACTGCAGGGCGCGGTAGAGTGCATCGGCAAAATCCTTGACCGCGGTTGCGGCCTTCACCGCATCCACCACCTGGTACTCGGCAGCGAGGTTCACCCGCAGCGTGACGCGGTCACGGGTCAGGACTTCCTGGCCGGTGACGTCGAGCGACTGCCGGCGAAGATCGATGACCTTGACCGTAGCCTTGCGGGTCACCGCCCAGAACATCGCCGCACCCGCCTCGAGTTCGCGGACGAACTTGCCGTCGACGAACAGCAGGCCGACATGGCCTTCGGCTACATCGACAGCGGTGACGAGACCGAGCCTTGCCACACCGGCAAGCCGCTTCTGCAGCGCCTCCGGCACCGCGAGATCGTCGGCGATTTCGACGCGCTCGGCCGTCCACGGACCGGCTTCGGTCCAGTAGACGGCACGCTCCTCCGGCTTCAGCACCGCATGGAGCCGCTTGTCCCGGGATACCACAACCACCTCGTCGACGCCGGCGCGGATCTCGGTCAGGTACCGGCCCGCCACCTCGGCGTGGTCGCGGAACAGCGCCTTGTCGAAGCTCGAGACGAACTCCGGGCGCGCGAGATCGTGCCATTCGATCTCCAGCCGGCCGCGGTCAGCCCGCAGCACGTGCTCGCCCGGGGTCAGGACCCCATGGAACTTGCCCTTGTACAGCGCGATGGCGCGCTGGTTTTCCTTGACGATCACGCGCGAAACACCCCGCACGCGATCCAGAATTTCGATCACCATGGTCGTCCTCCTTCTAACGCCTCTAGGTCATGACCCGAGTTCGTCCTTTCACTCGTTTGGGCCGGTTGGCCCGTTGGATCGCCGGCCCGCACCTCGCGGAACCGGTCGAATGGCAGCGGAGCGTTTCGAGGAAAAGTTCAGAGACTTTTCCGGTTCGGAAGCGCGACCACTCAAAGTCAGGTTCCGGGGCGGCCGACCGACGAGAGGTGCGAGCAGGCCGGCGAGCGGGATGTCGATGGGAATGGCGAAGCCATGGCGCAAACGGGTGCGCGGGCCGGGCCAGAACCATGTTCATCCTTCAGCCGGTGCGGGGGCACCCTCGAAGGGCGGTTCCGACCTGGCAGTGGGGAAGCCGTAGCCGCCCTGCTGCCGCGACCGACCCCGCAGGACCGGCCCCAGAACCCTTAGTCTCAGTAACCAGCACCCTAAGCTGGCGGCCGTTGAAGGGCCGTGATGGAGGGAATCGAACCCTCTACCCTCAGATTACAAGTCTGATGCTCTACCCAAATGAGCTACATCATTGGAGCACATAGCGGGATTCGAACCCACGACCTCCGGATTGCTCCGGCGCTCTGCCAGGCTGAGCTACATGCGCGATCCCGGTTCCTGTGATCAGCGGTACACGGGGCCGCAGAGCGGCCCGCGCCAGGCGAGATTCAGAGAACTCGACCCTTTGCCGGTCACCGGCACGTCGCCGGGGAGCGGGCGTTTAGGCCTGTTGCTTGAGTGGAGCAAGCATCATTTGCTGCGTAACTTGCAGTACGGCTATCACGCGACATTTATGCAACAACTTTGACCGAGCGTACTTAGTGTTACGCCCGCTCGGCAACTATTTCAGCCGACGCGCCACTTCGTTGCTGAGAAAGCTCAGGTCTTCCGGTTCCAGCCGGCCGATGTCCCGGGCGAGGCGGTTGGCGAGCTCGGTGGCTTCCGGCGACATGCCGGCCGTGTCGATAGTGATCTTCGGATCGCTCATCTCGGCAAGCCGCTGCAATTCCTCGGCGTCGTCCCAGATGACGTTGAAATAGGCGATGATCTTCTGCAGCAGCGCAAAGGTCGGCTTGCCGCGGCGACCATGCTCCAGTGCACTGAGATAGGCGCTGGAGACGCGTAACGCCTTGGCCATGTCCTTGAGGGTCAGCCCGCGTTCTTCGCGCATCGCACGTAGCTTGAGACCCAGAGGTGTCATCGGTAATCCCGCTCCCGCCTCAGACGCACGTAAAAGGCGCCGTCACCACCATGGCCCTGCGCCGCCGTGTCCCAGCCGGCGACCAGCGGCGCGAGGTTGGGCTCGGACAGCCAGACCGGCAGCATG
>JAEUMC010001005.1 GCA_016793415.1 Devosia sp.
TTCAGCGACAACGTGTTGATCATCGGCCGGAAGCGGGTGACGTAGACGTCGATGTCGCCGTGGGTAGCGGCGTCATGCTCGGTGAGCCCGACCGTGCCGACCTCGGGCTCGGCAAATACCGCCTCGCCGATCAGCGAGTGGTCGACAGCGGTCGGCTTGTCCCCGAACACCGTGTCGGCGAAGGCATGCCCCTCGCGGATGGCGACCGGGGTCAGCTGCGCGCGGTTGGTGACATCACCAACGGCGTAGATCGATGGCACGTTCGAGCGCGAGTAGGCGTCCACCGCGATGGCGCCATCCTCGTTCAGCTCGACTCCCGCCGCTTCGAGACCCAGGCCCGCCGTGTTGGGTGAGCGGCCGGTTGCAAACATCACCGCGCCGAACGGTGCATCGACGCCATCGGAGAAACTCACGGTGATGTCCTTGCCGGTCTGGCGCAGGCCGAGGACGTTGGTCTGGTGAATGATCTTGACGCCGCGCGCCTCGAGGCCGGCCTCGAGGCCGACGCGCAGGTCCTCATCGAAGCCGCGCAGCAGCCGGTCACCCCGGTAGACGATGGTGGTATGGACTCCGAGCCCCGAGAAGATCGTCGCGAACTCGGCCGAGATGAAGCCACCGCCCTCGATGAGGATGGAGTGCGGCAGTGCCTCGAGGTGGAACGCCTCGTTCGAGGTGATGCCGAGTTCCTTGCCCGGGATGTCGGGAATGAAGGGGTGGGCGCCGGTGGCAACGAGGATGGTTCCGGCGGTGAGTTCGCGGCCGGATTTCTGCAACCTGACGCTGTTGGGACCGGTGATGGTGGCGCGGTCGCGGATGATCTCGGCGCCCGGCTTTTCGAGCCCGGCGACATAGGCCGCTTCCAGGCGGGCGATTTCCTTGTCCTTGTTGGCGACGAGGGTCGCCCAATTGAAGGTCGGGCTCCCGACGTCCCAGCCGAAGCTGGGCGCGATCTCGAACAGGTCCTTGTAGCGCGAAGCGTAGACGAAGAGCTTCTTGGGCACACAGCCGCGGATCACGCAGGTGCCGCCGACCCGATACTCCTCGATAATGGCGACCTTGGCGCCATAGGTCGCGGCGATCCGCGCCGCCCGCACACCGCCAGAACCGGCGCCGATCACCACCAGATCGTAACTGTCGCTCATCGCATACCCCGAACAAAAAACGGCCCCGCGCGATGGCGGGGCCTCAAAGCAGATAGGGTGCCTGGGCTCAGGTTTCGATACCCTTGGCCTTCAGTTCGGCGCGGACGGCGGTAAAGAACTCGGTGTTCAGGTTGCCGACGAAGACGTCCATGATGCGGTTGATGGTGCCGCTCATCGCCGAGTTCGACTTGGCCAGCTTGGTGCCGGTGGGGGTGGAATAGAAATCGACGATCTGCTGCAGCTCTTCCTGGGTGAAAGAGAGCGCATAGACGCGCGCAAACTG
This sequence comes from Devosia sp., assembly GCA_016793415.1. GTDB lineage: Bacteria > Pseudomonadota > Alphaproteobacteria > Rhizobiales > Devosiaceae > Devosia_A. The sequence continues at coordinate 1,426 of JAEUMC010001005.1, forward strand.
GTCGAACAGTTCGCCCTTGCGTCCCTTGTAGGTGGAGATCACCTTCTCGATCGCTTCGTTGAGCGGGGTGGCGATTTCCGGGTTCTGCGGCAGCAACTGCTTGTAGGTGTTGATGCCAGCCTGCACGACAGTGGCCTCGTAGAGGCCGGCCGTGTCGGTCAGGTCGATGTACTTGCGCGCCAGCGCCAGGTGCTCGGGCGAAATTTCGGATGCTTCCTGGCTCATCGCGGGCAACGCCACGAAGCTCGACAGGATCAGCGACAGCAATGCGGCGACAAGCATCGGCGCGCGTTTGAAGGTGGACGTCATCAGCTTGGTGCCCATCTGGTTGTGTTTCCCCTATTAGCCTCTATCCGAGCGGCATTCAGCCGTCCAGAACGTCGACACCCGCCGGACCGGCCACGTAAGCCCGCCGGCAAAGCCCGATGAACAGGCCATGCTCGACCACGCCCGGGATGTCGGCCAAGGCTTTCGCCAGCGCTTCTGGCTGAGGAATACGGCCAAAAAAAGCGTCGAGAATGGCGTGTCCACCGTCGGTGACGAACGGCGTTCCGTCAGCCTTCAGGCGGCGGCGCAGCGCGCCTTCGGCGTTGAAATCGGCCATCACCGCGCCGACCGCCGCGGTCGTGGCGCCCAGACCAAAGTGATTGACCTCGATGGGCAGCGGGAAGCGTCCGAGCATTTCGACCCGCTTGCTCTGGTCGGCGATGACGATCATCCGCCTGGAGGCGGCTGCGACGATCTTCTCGCGCAGCAGGGCACCGCCGCCGCCCTTGATCAAGGCGAGACCGGGGCCGAGTTCATCGGCACCATCGACGGTGAGATCGAGTTCGGGAGTGCTCTCGAGATCGGTGAGCGGAATGCCGAGGCTCCTGGCCTGCGCCGCGGTGACTTCCGACGTGGGGATACAGACCACGTCGAGCCCGTCCTGGACGGCGCGGCCGACGATGTCGACGAAGTGCTTGGCAGTCGACCCGGTGCCGAGCCCCAGCCGCATGCCGCTCTTCACCTCCGCCATCGCCGCCTCGGCGGCACGGTATTTCTGATCGTCGCTCATGGCGCGGCCCTCCCCTTTGGGCCGACCTAAGAGAGGCACGAAGCCCTGTCAACCTAGCCTTTTCACGCAGAGGTGAATGGAAATGTCACATCGAGGCAACACATTGTGGCCGTGGTGTTCTGAGTTTGTCCGAATCGTGGCATGGGCCGTTCACTGCCTGTTAGGAACAGTTTATCAACCATCCGAGACTGGCTCTGAATCAGGGTCGATTACGTCAAGAGGCGCAGTTTGAAGAAAATCTCCAAGACCAAGATAGTGGTCGCCGCTCTTTTGTCGGCGATCCTGTCACTGTCGTTGGCCGCTCCGGCCACGGCAGCAAAGCGTGTCTACGATCCCGTCACCGACACCTGGTCGGATGCGGGCGCGGTCAAGGCCGGCTCGCGGCGCGGCAGCGCCATCGCCAAGCAGATCGTCGACTACGACACCAAGTTCAAGCCGGGCACGATCGTCGTCGAGACGTCGGAGCGCCGCCTGTACCTGGTGCTCGCCGACGGCAAGGCGATGAAGTACGGCATCGGCGTCGGCCGTGACGGCTTCCGCTGGTCGGGCCAGCACCGGATTACCCGCGTGGCCGAGTGGCCGGGTTGGACGCCGCCGGCGCAGATGCGCAAGCGCGTCCCGGATCTGCCGGCGTACATGCCCGGCGGCCCGGATAATCCGCTTGGCGCCCGCGCCCTCTATATCGGCTCGACACTGTACCGCATTCACGGCACGTCAGAGCCGTGGACGATCGGCCAGGCCGTGTCGTCGGGCTGCATCCGGCTCACCAACGAGGACGTTACCGACCTCTACGAGCGAGTGAAGGTCGGCGCCCTGGTGGTTGTTCACCAGTAAGGCCGAGCACTGCGAATCCGGAAGGGCTGGCTCCACGGAGCCGGCCCTTTCTTGTTTTGATGTCCGGGCCAGTGTGCGGTAAAAAGGGGAATGTCCCTGACGCTTCTCGAACAGCCGAACCTCGCGCCGACAGGTGCGGAGCGCCCGCTCATCGATCGCTACGGCCGGCGCATCACCTACCTGCGCGTGTCGGTGACCGATCGCTGCGACTTCCGCTGCGTCTACTGCATGTCCGAGCACATGACGTTCCTGCCCAAGAAGGACGTGCTGAGCTTTGAGGAAATCGACACCATCGTGAATGCCTTCGTTGCCCGCGGGGTGAAGAAGGTGCGGCTGACCGGCGGCGAACCGTTGGTGCGGCGCGACATCATGGAGCTGGTGGACAAGATCGGCGGCCACATCGGGCAAGGGCTCGAGGAGCTGACGCTCACCACCAATGGCAGCCAGTTGCGGCGCCACGCCACCGGGCTCGCCAAGGCGGGCGTCAGGCGGCTCAACGTGTCGCTCGATACGCTCGACGAACAGCGTTTCGCCGAGATCACCCGGCGCGGGCGCATCGGCGACGTGCTCGATGGGATCGACGCGGCGGCGGATGCCGGGCTGAAGATCAAGATCAACATGGTGGCAATGCGCGGCGTCAACGAGGACGAAATCGAGCCGATGCTGCACTGGGCGCATGGCCGCGGTTTCGGGCTGACGCTGATCGAAGGCATGCCGCTGGGCGAGGTCGGCATCGACCGGGTCGACACCTACCTGCCGCTCAGAGAAATGCGGGAACGGCTCAAGGCCAAATACACGCTGGAGCCCACCGGACACCGCACCGGCGGTCCGGCGCGGTACGACTATGTGGCCGAAACCAATGGGCTGGTCGGCTTCATCACGCCGATGAGCCACAATTTCTGCGAGAGCTGCAACCGGGTGCGCCTGACGGCGACGGGCCAACTCTATATGTGCCTGGGGCAGGACGACATGGTGGACCTGAGGGCGGCGATCCGCGACGGCGGGCCGGAAGCGCTGGACGTGGCGCTCGACCGGGCGATGCTCCTGAAGCCCAAGGGGCACGACTTCGTACTCGATCGCGACCATACTGCGCCGGCGTTGAGCCGGCATATGAGCGTGACCGGCGGCTGACAGTGGGTTCCTGAAACGCCGGTGGTTGCCGCATCGGAGCCTGTGCGTCCTACCGAACCGTGTACCCCCCATCCACCACCAGCACCTCGCCGGTCACATATCCCGACGCCGGCGAGCACAAGTACAGCGCTGCGGCGCCGATATCGATAGCCGACCCCGGGCGCTTCATCGGCGTCATGTCGCGCCAGACCGGACCCCAGACCGGGTCGGAGAGGCCGCCATTGGTCATGTCGGTGGTGATGTAGCCGGGGGCGATGGCGTTCACGCGGATGCCGTCCTCGGCATAGTCCGAGGCAAGGCTCTTGGTCAGCATATGCACGGCAGCCTTGGATGCGTTGTAAGCGGCCTGCGGCTGCGGGATGTTGGAGATGAGGCCGGAGATCGAGCCGATATTGAGCATCACCCCGCTCTTTTGCGCCCGCATCGGACCAAGCGCCGCCTGGCAGGCTCGGAACACGCTATCGAGATTGATGTCCATCAGCCGGCGATACTGTTCCTCGGGAAAGCTGTGGGTCTCGCCGTGCTGGGCGACACCGGCGTTGTTGACGAGGATATCGAGCTTGCCGCCACCGAGTTTCACTGCCTCGGCGATCAATTGGGCCGGCACCGCCGGGTCCTGCACGTCGCCCTGCAGGTAGTCGACCCGCCGCCCCAGATCCTTGAAGTGCTTGACCACCTCGGGTTTGGGTACCTTGGAGGACAAGATGACGTGGGCGCCGGCATCGCTCAGCGCTTCGACGATCCCGAGGCCGATGCCGCGGGTGGCGCCGGTGACCAGCGCGACTTTGCCGTCCAGACGAAACAGATCGAAGATCATCGTGCTTTCTCCAGGGCGTGGTCGGAGAGCTCCTCCGACCACCAGACAAATCAGACTTAATGCATGGCGGTGGCGGCCGGCCGGTCGAGGCCGAGGATGAAATCGGCGCAGCGATCGCCCAACATCATGGCGGGCGCGGTGGTGTTGCCGGCATTGATGTTGGGCACTGCCGACATGTCCGAGACGCGCAGGTTGTCTACGCCACGGACCCGCAGGCGGGCGTCCAGCACCGCCATGGGATCGCCATCGGCGCCCATCCTGGCAGTGCTGGCCGGGTGATAGTTGGTCTTGACGAAGCGTCGGCAATGCTCGGCCATCACCTCGTCGCCGAGATCGGGGCCCGGCGGCGCGATGACCTTCTCGATGCGCTTGCCGAGCGGACCCGACAGCAGCACGTCGCGGAAGAAGCGCTGCCCCTCGACCATCATCTGCATGTCGTCGGGATGCTGCAGCAGATGCGGCGAAACCAGCGGCATGTCGGCCGGATCGGCGGAGCGAAGCTCCACATAGCCGCGCGACTTGGGCTTCACCAGCACGGTGGTGATGGTGACGCCGTAAGTGTCGTCGAACACCTTCAGCAGATCCCGATCGAGATAGACGATGGGCACGCAGAAGGCCTGTATGGAAGGCGGCGCATCGCGATCGACCGGGTTGATGAAGGCGCCGGCCTCGAAGCCGGCCGAAAGGATCGGGCCGTTGCCGAACAGCTTGAAGTTGAGGCCGTTCTTCAGCATGCGCCAGCCGACCCCCTGCTTGAAATAGCCATAGGGACCGTTGGCAACCGAGATCACCGGGACCTCGGGATGGTCGATCAGGTTGCGGCCGACGCCGGGCAGGTCGACCAGGGTCCTGATGCCATGGCTGTCGAGCTGTTCGGCGGGGCCGAGGCCGGAAAGCATCAGCAGTTTCGGCGTGACCAGCGCCCCTGAGCTCAGCACGATATCGCCCGAGGAATAGGCCGTGTGCTCCGCCCCGCTGCCATCGCGATAAGTGACGCTGACGGCACGGCCGTTCTCGATATTGATCCTCTGCACGGCGGCGCGAAGACGGACCGTCAGACGCGGATCATCCTTCAACGGCTCGACATAGGCATAGGCGGCGCTCGAGCGTTTCCCCTTGCGGTTCATGAACTGGTAGAAGCCGACGCCGCGCTGGGCGACGCCGTTGAAGTCGTTGGTGAGCGGCTCGCCCTTGAGCTGCACGCTCTGCACGAACCAGCGCGACACGTCGTCGACATGGCCGGGGTCGGAGACCAGCAATGGGCCGTCGTTGCCGTGAAAGTCGTTGCTCAGCCGGTTATTGCCTTCGATACGACGGAAGTGCTGCAGCACCGTCGCCCAGTCCCAGGCGGCGCCATCATTGCTGCCGCGCAGGATCTGATCCCATTCGTCATAGTCCGACGGCCGGCCACGCATATACACCTGGGCATTCACCGAGGTGCCGCCGCCCAGGACGTTGCCCTGCGGAATATCATGCACACGACCGTTCAGGTGCTGCTGCGGCACCGTGTGATGGTAGGTCATGTACTTGGAGCCGTTGATCAGCTTGAAGATGCCGGGCGGCATGTCGAGCAGCGGGTGGTGATGCGAGTAGCCCGCCTCGAGCAGCAGCACCCGGCGGTCCCCATCCGTCACCAGCCGAGCCGCCGCAACGCAGCCCGACGCTCCCCCTCCGATCACGATG
>JAEUMC010000011.1 GCA_016793415.1 Devosia sp.
CCCCGAACGTGCCATCGAGGATGCGGGCGCCCTCGAGCGGGGCCAGCGCATCGAGCACCTCGGCCAGCAGCACCGGCACATGCGGCGCCTGGCTGTCGCTGCCCTTGGGCTCACTCATCCCGCTCGAACTCCACCCGGCACCGCCGGCACAAAGAAATCACCCATGCTGGGTATCGGCGCACTTTGCGGCGGTTAGGTTAAGGTTCCATTGAGGTTACGAGACGTTCACCACGATGGAGCCGACCTTGTGGCCCGTCTCGACCCGGGCATGCGCTGCCGCGATCTCCGCCAGTTCGTACTCGCGCTCGATCACGGTGCGCAGTTGTTCCTGTCGCATCCAGTCGAACAGCTGGACCAGATCCCTGGCCTTGTCGGCAGGCTTCCTCAAGCCGGTGGCGGCGAAGCGGGCCCGTCGGCCGGTCTTCCGCAGCATCGATGATGACAGGATCGGCGTTGGGGTGAGGTAGACGCCCTCGGGCTTCAGCGCCCCATGGCAGCGGGCGAAGCTGGATTTGCCGACGGTGTCGAAGATCACGTCATAAGCGCTGTCGGCGGCGGTGAAATCCTCCCGGGTGTAGTCGATCACCCGGTCGGCGCCGAGCGCGCGGACCAGTTCGACGTTGCGGGAACTGGTAACACCGGTCACCACCGCGCCCATGGCGCGCGCCAGTTGCACCGCCGTGCTGCCGATGCTGCCCGATGCGCCGTTGACCAGCACGTGCTGCCCCGCCTGCAACCGACCGTGATCGCGGAGGAAAGGCAGCGCCGTGAGCCCGCCGTCGCAGAGCCCCGCCGCCGCGCCGAACTCCACCCCGTCCGGCAACCTGACGATGGCGCCGGACTGATCGGTGACGGCGAACTGGGCATGCGCGGCAAGTTCGGGGCCGGTGGAGCCCGCAACCCGGTCGCCGACGGCAAAGCGCGTGACGCCGGCGCCGACACCGACGACCGCTCCGGCAAACGCATCGCCGAGGATCGGCAGGCGCGGCTTGAACGGGCCGGAGAACAGCCGGGCGATCCACAGCTCGCCATTGCGAAAGGCCACATCCGAGGGTGTCACCACGCTGGCATGGATCTGCACCAGCACCTGCTCGGGGCCGGGCGTGGGTGTCGGCACCTCGCGGATTACCAGCACCTCGGGCGGTCCATAGCGCTCGACGATGGCAGCAAGCATCACTCGCCCTCCCCACGATACTGGAATACTTCCTCGAGCGGCACGCCGAAGGCCTGCGCCACCCGGAAGGCGACTTCGAGCGAGGGCGAATAGCGCCCCTGCTCCATGGCGACGATGGTCTGGCGGGTGACCCCCACCTTCTCGGCCAGCGCCGCCTGGGTCATCTCGCCGGCGTTGAAACGCAGCGTGCGGATGGTGTTGTCGATCCGCGCCTGTCCCTTGCCCATGGCGCTCAACCGATCCGGTAGTAGACGAGCCGCGAGGCAGCATCGACCAGGCCGGCCAGCAGCAGCCCGCCGAACAGGACGTAGGCGGCTTGGGCTGGATTGGTGCCGAAGGCGAGGGTGAACAGGCAGGCGATACCGGCGATCGAGGCAATGACGTAGCCATTGCGCATGGCGCGCAGGCTCACCAGCCTGTCCCGCTCATCCGCCTTCTCGTCCTTGAACTGCTCGCGCCGCGCAATGGAGACGAGGATCGACATCGCGATCATCGCCGCGATGGTGAACAGCACCCCGAAGAGGATCGCCCAGAGCAGCCGGCTTGCCACCACGGCAATGCTCGCCGGCGGGTTGGTCAGCGCCTCGAAGATCACCCAGGCGCCGATCACCAGCGCTGCGATGATGTTCACCACGGATTCCCATTCCTTAAAGCTCATCCCGGCCTCCAGCCTCGGTTCAGTGTGATGAGACATGTAAGATGAAGCCGACATTGTGTCAAGTTTTTCATACACGATGTCTGAAATAGAGGACCCCGCGACACCGGCAGTCGGGATTCCCTC
>JAEUMC010000017.1 GCA_016793415.1 Devosia sp.
AGGGTTCGGTGGGCATTGTTTCCCGCTCCGGCACGCTTACCTATGAGGCGGTGTTCCAGACCACCAATGCCGGGCTCGGCCAGACCACTGCGGTCGGCATCGGCGGCGATCCGGTCAAGGGCACCGAGTTCATCGATATGCTCGAGATGTTCCTCGCCGACGAAGCCACCAAGTCCATCATCATGATCGGCGAGATCGGCGGTTCCGCCGAGGAAGACGCCGCGCAGTTCCTGATCGACGAAGCCAAGAAAGGCCGCAAGAAGCCGATGGCCGGCTTCATCGCCGGGCGCACGGCTCCGGCCGGCCGGACCATGGGTCACGCCGGCGCGGTGATCTCGGGCGGCAAGGGCGGCGCCGAAGACAAGATCGCGGCGATGGAACGGGCGGGCATAAAGGTGTCGCAGTCGCCTGCGAGGATTGGCCAAACCCTGGCCGACGTACTAAAAGGCTGAGGCGAGGGTTGGACTGAAGTGGCGGGGCGCGGGTGGTTTCCCGCGCCTTAACGTCAAACAAAGAAGTTGTGGGCAGTTTGGCCCGCAACGACACAGGGCCCGGTCGAGCATTCCCGGGCGTTTGAGAAGGATGGCGGGGTGCACGCCTCGCGACGCTGGACATGACCCGACAAGAAAAGAACGAACAGTTCTTGCTTTCTTCTTTCCTCTATGGCGGCAACGCCGACTACATCGAAGGGCTCTACGCCCGCTACAAGGCCGATCCCAACTCGATCGATCCGACCTGGGCGTCGTACTTCGATCGGCTCGAGGATGCTCCCGCCGATATCGACAAGAATGCCGAGGGCCCGAGCTGGCAGCGCCAGGATTGGCCGCAGTCGGCCAATGGCGAGCTGGTGTCGGCGCTCGACGGCAACTGGGGCGAGATCCAGGTCAAGGTGCAGAAGGCGGTGGTCGAGAAGGCCAAGGTCGCCGGCGCCCCGGCCCCGACCGCCATCGATGTGCTGCAGGCGACGCGCGACTCGATCCACGCCATCATGATGATCCGCGCCTACCGCATGCGCGGGCATCTGCATGCCGATCTCGATCCTCTGAAGATGCGGGCTGAAGAGTCGGCGCCGGAGCTCGAGCCGGCGGCCTATGGTTTCACCGAGGCCGACTACGGCCGCAAGATCTTCATCGATAACTATCTGGGGCTCGAGTACGCTACGATCCCGCAGATGCTGGAGATCCTCAAGCGCACCTATTGTTCGACCGTCGGTGTCGAGTTCATGCACATTTCCGATCCCGAGGCCAAGGCCTGGATCCAGGAGCGCATGGAAGGGCCGGACAAGGAGATCAAGTTCACGCCCGAGGGCAAGAAGGCGATTCTCAACAAGCTGGTCGAAGCCGAGGGCTTCGAGAAGTTCCTCGACGTCAAGTTTACCGGCACCAAGCGTTTCGGCCTCGATGGCTCGGAGGCGCTGATCCCGGCGCTCGAGCAGATCATCAAGCGCGGCGGCTCGCTGGGCGTGAAGGACATCGTGCTCGGCATGGCGCATCGCGGCCGGCTGAACGTGCTCACCCAGGTGATGGCCAAGCCGCACCGGGCGCTGTTCCACGAATTCAAGGGCGGGGCCTTCTACCCCGAGGAAGTCGAAGGCTCGGGCGACGTGAAGTACCACCTGGGTGCTTCGGCCGATCGCGAGTTCGACGGCAACAATGTGCATCTGAGCCTCACCGCGAATCCGTCGCATCTCGAGATCGTCGATCCGGTGGTGCTGGGCAAGGCACGCGCCAAGCAGGACCAGCGTTCGGCTGTCGATGGCCGCTTCCTCGCCGACACCCGCCAGACCGATCGCTCGGTGGTGCTGCCGCTGCTGCTGCATGGCGACGCGGCGTTCGCCGGCCAGGGCGTGATCGCCGAGTGCCTGGGGCTTTCGGGCCTCAAGGGGCACCGCACCGGTGGCTCGATCCACGTGGTGATCAACAACCAGATCGGCTTCACCACGGCGCCGATGTACTCGCGCTCCTCGCCCTATCCGACCGACGTCGCCAAGATGATCGAGGCCCCGGTGTTCCATGTGAACGGCGACGATCCGGAAGCGGTGGTCTATGTGGCCAAGATCGCGACCGAGTTCCGCCAGCGCTTCGGCAAGCCGGTGGTCATCGACATGTTCTGCTACCGTCGCTTCGGCCATAACGAAGGTGACGAGCCGAGCTTCACCCAGCCGCTGATGTACTCCAAGATCCGCAGCCACGAGACGACGTTGGACATCTATTCCAAGCGCCTCGTCGGCGAGGGTCTGCTGTCTGCCGATGACGTCGACAAGATGAAGGCCGACTGGCGGGCGCATCTCGAGCGCGAGTTCGAGGCCGGCCAGGATTTCCGCCCCAACAAGACCGACTGGCTCGACGGCGTGTGGAAGGACCTGAAGCGCGCCGATGTCGAGGGACCGCGTCGCGGTGACACCGGCGTCGACGTGCCCGACCTGGTGCGGCTCGGCGAGCGGCTGACGGCAGTGCCGGCCGAATTCAACGCCCACAAGACGGTGAAGCGGTTCATGGACAACCGGCTCGCGGCGATCGAGTCGGGTGAAGGGATCGACTGGGCGACCGGCGAAGCGCTGGCGTTCGCTACCCTGCTCGAGGAGGGCCATCCGGTCCGACTGTCAGGTCAGGACGTGGAACGCGGCACCTTCAGCCAGCGCCACTCGGTGCTGAACGACCAGGAACGCGACGGCGAGACCTATACGCCGCTCAACAACGTCGCCGATAAGCAGGCGCGTTACGAGGTCATCAACTCGATGCTCTCGGAAGAGGCGGTGCTGGGCTTCGAGTACGGCTACTCGTTGGCCGAGCCGAACACCCTGACCCTGTGGGAAGCGCAGTTCGGCGATTTCGCCAATGGCGCGCAGGTGGTGGTCGACCAGTTCATCTCGTCGGGCGAGCGCAAGTGGTTCCGCATGTCGGGCCTCGTGATGCTGTTGCCGCATGGCTATGAAGGCCAGGGGCCGGAGCATTCGTCGGCGCGTCTCGAGCGCTATCTGCAGAGCTGCGCCGAAGACAACATGCAGGTCGCCAACTGCACGACGCCGGCCAACTATTTCCATATCCTGCGCCGGCAGATGAAACGCGATTTCCGCAAGCCGCTGGTGCTGATGACGCCCAAGAGCCTGCTGCGGCACAAGAAGGCGGTGTCGGGACTGGTCGAGTTCGGACCGGAATCGACGTTCCATCGCCTGTTGTGGGACGATGCGGAAGCCCCGGGCGTGCCCAAGACGACGATCAAGCTGGCGCCGGACGAGGAGATCCGCAAGGTGATCCTGTGCACCGGCAAGGTCTACTACGACCTGCTCGAGGATCGCGAGAAGCGCGGCATCAACGACGTGTACCTGCTGCGGCTGGAACAGCTCTATCCGTTCCCGGCCAAGGCTTTGCTCGACGAACTCAACCGGTTCAAGAACGCCGAAATCGTCTGGTGCCAGGAAGAGCCCAAGAACATGGGCGCCTGGGCGTTCGTGCAGCCCTATATCGACTGGGTGATGGACCAGATGGGGCGTCCGGGCGACCGGCCGCACTATGTCGGCCGCGCCGCCTCGGCAGCGACGGCGACCGGCCTGATGCGGACGCACCTGCAGCAGCTGCAGGCCTTCCTCGAAGAAGCGTTCGCCAAGTAATATCAATCGCCTGAGACGCGGCAAAAACTGAAGGACCAAACTGATGGCGACTGACATCCGGGTGCCCACGCTGGGCGAGAGCGTCACCGAGGCGACGATCGGCCAGTGGTTCAAGAAGGTCGGCGATACCGTCGCCGCCGATGAACCGGTGGTGGAGCTCGAGACCGACAAGGTGACCATCGAGGTGCCGGCCCCGGCGGCCGGTGTGCTCGAGACGATCACTGCCAACCCGGGCGACACGGTCAATGTCGGGGCGCTGATCGGAGCGATCGCTGCGGCGGGGACCGCGGTTGCCGCTGCGGCGCCTGCCGCTGCCGCCAAGCCTGCCGAGATCCCGCAGCCGGCAGCCGTTGCCGCCGAACCGGCGCCCAAGGCGGCCAATGGCAACGGTTCCGCCGTGCCGCCGGCGCCGAGTGCGCAAAAACTGATGGCGGAGGCCGGGCTGACCGACGCCGACGTCAGCGGTTCGGGCCGTCGCGGCCAGATCCTCAAGGAAGACGTATTGGCGGCGGCCGCGAAGCCCGCCGCTGCTCCCGTCGCGAGCGTCGCCGCCGCTCCGGCCGCTGCCGCTGCACCCAAGCCCGCTCCCGTTGCGTCTGCGGCGGTGGCGCCGGCTCCTGCGCCGACCGCGAAGGCTGCTGAGCCGACCCCGGCTCCGGCGCCGGTTCCCGCACAGCCGCGCGGTCCGGTGAACGCCAACGATGACGTGCGCGAAGAGCGGGTGAAGATGACCCGCCTGCGCCAGACCATCGCCCGGCGCCTGAAGGAAGCGCAGAACACCGCCGCCATGCTCACCACCTTCAACGAGGTGGACATGAAGCCGGTGATGGATCTGCGCAACCAGTACAAGGAACTGTTCGAGAAGAAGCATGGCGTGAAGCTCGGCTTCATGGGCTTCTTCACCAAGGCAGTGACGCACGCGCTGAAGGAAATCCCGGCGGTCAATGCCGAGATCGACGGCGACGACCTGGTGTACAAGAACTACGCCCATATCGGCGTGGCGGTGGGGACCGAGAAGGGCCTCGTGGTGCCGGTGGTGCGCGACGCGGACCAGATGTCGATCGCCGAGATCGAGAAGGATATCGCCCGGCTCGGCAAGCTAGCCCGCGACGGGCAGCTGTCGATGGCCGACATGCAGGGCGGCACCTTCACCATCTCGAACGGCGGCGTCTACGGCTCCTTGATGTCGACGCCGATCCTCAATGCGCCGCAGTCGGGCATCCTCGGCATGCACAAGATCCAGGAGCGGCCGGTGGTGATCGGCGGCGAGATCGTCATCCGCCCGATGATGTACCTGGCGCTGAGCTACGACCACCGCATCGTCGACGGCAAGGAAGCGGTGACCTTCCTGGTGCGCGTCAAGGAAAGCCTCGAGGCGCCGGAGCGGCTGGTGCTGGATCTCTGATCCGGAAGTCGGCGCAGAAGTTCAGGGGCTCGCTTCGGCGGGCCCCTTTGTTTTTGGAGCGAAGCTGCGACCAGCGGTGCAGCTGCGCGAGCGCGAGGGGACATCCTGGCCAAGAGAAAAGGGCCCGCCGAGGCGGGCCCTTCGAGGTCTGCGGGAAGCGACGATCAGAGCGGCTTGCCGTAGTTCTTGTTCACCTGCTGGTCGCCATCGCTGGTTACCAGCGATTTGCCGAGCTGCTCGCAATAGCCGCCGGGGCGCTTGTAGGCTTCCGGGCCATCGGGGCCGCACAGCGCGTCGTTGCTGTTCTGGGCGAAGGCCGGAGCGGCAGCGCCAATGAACGAGGTCAGCAGGGCGAGAGCGATGATCTTCTTCATTATTTCATTCCTGGGTGGTCCGTCCGACCCGGACGGAGCGTGTGGGAGGTTGCGTCTGCAACCGGTGTGGCGCGGCTTCTAGAGGCGGCTGGCTGAACCAGTTTCGAACCGGGTCTTCAGTATCGGTTCAGCGAGCGTTGACGGTTCGCCGCAACAAAAAAGGCCCGCCGGAGTGCGCGGGCCCTGGGTCAGACGTTGAGCCGGTTCAGGCCGTGCTTTCCTCGAGCACTTTTACCTTGGGCTTTTCCTTCCTGGTGAACAGGAACACGCCGCCCAGCACCAGCGCGGTGCCGATGGCGTGGTAGGGGGTGAAGGCTTCGCCGAGGATCGAGATGGCGAGACCGACGGTGACCACCGGGGAGACGTTGCCGATGATGGCGGTGCGTTCCGGGCCGATCAGCGCGATGGCGCCGGAGATGCAGTAAGCCGGCAGCACGGTCGAGACCGTACCAATGGCCAGCATCAGCAGAAAGCCGTTGCCGCTCACCGCCAGGTCAGTGACCGGGTGGGTAAAGAGGAAATGCGCGATCACCGCCGGGCCGGCGCCGCTCATGGCGATGGAGGTGAAGAGCTGCGGGCCGAGCTTGTCGATCAAGGGCTTGGCCATGATCTGGTAGGCGGCGTAGGCGATGGCCGAGCCGAACACCAAGGCAGCACCGAGCAACACGTTGTCGCCCTCGATGCGGAGATCGTGCCAGAAGATCACGCCGATGCCGAGATAGGAGACGAGCAGGGCCACGACCATCGGCAGGGTGATTTTGCGCTTGAAGAAGATGGCGCCGAACAACACGACGAAGAACGGATAAGTGAGCAGGATCAGCCGGTCGAACTGCGCGGTGATGTATTCGAGCGCCGAGAAATCGAGATAACTCGCCACATAGTAGCCGATGACGCCGACGCCGAGAGTTTGCGCGAGGACTGGCCAGGTGAGCACCGGCGGGGCGCCGGCCGGCTGCGCTGCGAGCTTCTTGCGGTAGCCGAGAATGCCGACGGTCAGGAAGATCGGAACGGCGACGATCATTCGCCAGGTGAGCGTCGTCACCGAGTCGATGCCCTCGAGCAGAGCCAGCTTGATGACGATGCCCTTGGTGGCAAAGAACGCGGCGCCGGCGAGCGCCAGCACGATGCCGGCCCAGGCAAACTGCCGGAAGCCCGGGCGGGAGATGGAAGGCGCAGTCTCGGAAGACATTTGGCGGGTCCAGTTCTGGCCCTGCCATCAGATCACCGGTTACCCGCGCCTGATGGCGGGGCCGGTGAGCAAACGAGGGTCAAACAGCCGTCGCGTCCCGGTCCCCGGAGGGGATGAGGCAGATTTTGCCAATAATTAGGATGCAAACGGTCATGGCGGGATAGGTACGCCGGGGCAGGGCGGCTGTAAAGTGGGCCAGCGGGTGAACGGTGCGTTCGGTGGAGGACGCAGTTCTACGCGCAAGAGTGATGGCAGTGTGCGCGGCCCCACCCCACCAAGCTACGCCAGGCCGCTGACGCGGCCAGCTGGGCTACCCTCCCCATGGGGACGACGAGACGTCGCCCCCATGGGGAGAGAGACCCGACTGGGTGGGGGGCCCACGCTATGACACTGAGGTCTGTCGGGGCTGCAGGCTCAGAACTTCACCCCGAAGCCCAGCTTGACGGCGTGGTTCTGCGCGCCTTCGGCGAGCTGTCCGGAATAGCTGGCGGTCAGCGTGGCATCGGCGCTGAGGGCGAGGTCGAGGCCGGCTTCAAGGCTCAGGGCATCCTTGGCGATCGGCACGCCGATGCTGTCGAACGCGGCGCCGGTGGGGATGGCCAGCTGGATCGCGGTCTGGGTGTCGGCGAGGGCGTGCTGCCAGCCGAGTTGTGCGTGCAACTCGCCGGTCGCTTCGCCCAGGCTGAGCGGCGCAGTGACCCGCACGCCCAGCGTGGTGAAGGCGTTCTGGCTCGATGACCGCTCGGCCGAGAGCGCCGCGTTGGTGCCGCCGGTTTCCGTGAACGCATCAGTCGAATGGGAGACGACGGCGAGGCCGGCAAAGGGCGACAGCACCGCGGCACCAAGATCGAAGCGGTAGTCGAGCTCGCCGTAGGCCTGGAGCGTGCGGGCGCCATACTCCGCCGAGAGCTGTTCGCTGAA
>JAEUMC010000026.1 GCA_016793415.1 Devosia sp.
AGCGACCTCGAATCCACCATCGCCACGCTCTCTGCGACGCTGACCAGCGCCACCACCGAGCGTGATCAGATGGCAGCGCAGCTGGCCGGCATCGGCGCCGGTGGTGACGGCAAGGACGCGACGATCGCCCAGCTCGAGTCCGATCTCTCGGCCCAGCAGGATATGTCGCGCGAGGCGGCAGCGCAGGTGGCGCTGCTCAACCAGCAGCTCGCCGCGCTCCGCACCCAGCTCGCCGCACTCGAGCAGGCGCTGCAGGCGTCGGAGGCCACCGACGTCGAGAACCGCACCCAGATCGCCGATCTCGGCCGCCGGCTGAACCTGGCGCTGGCGCAGCGCGTGCAGGATTTGAGCCGCTACCGCTCGGATTTCTTCGGCAAGCTGCGCCAGGTGCTGGAGGGCCGCACCGACGTGCGCATCGTCGGCGACCGCTTCGTGTTCCAGTCCGAGGTGCTGTTCGGCGCCGGCGAGGCGACAATCTCGGATGCCGGCCGAACCGAAATGGCTAAACTTGCCGCCGTGATCAAGGAACTCATCAGCCAGATACCGGCCGATGTGAACTGGGTGCTGCGCATCGACGGGCACACCGACAAGCGCCCGATCAATACCCCCGAGTTCCCCTCGAACTGGGAACTTTCAGCCGCCCGCGCCATCGCGGTGACCAAGTATTTCGTCGAGCAGGGCATTCCGGCCCAGCACCTGGTCGCGGCAGGCTTCGGCGATAGTCGCCCGATTGATACCGGTGACACCGAGGAAGCCTTCGCCAAGAACCGGCGGATCGAGTTCAAGCTGACCGATGGGTGAGCGCGGGCTCCCCAAGTCTGGCGTCACTGTGCTGCGAAACTGGCCCGAAGGGCCGCCGCTGGCGCCACGTGCCTGGAGACCTGCAGATCTGCGGCCTGGCCGGGTCGGGTAACTGACTAAGCAGCCGCGATTGACACGACCTGTAGCTTCAAGCATAAGCCGCGCCTGCTCAGGGCGCGGCCCCGGGCGTTGAGCAACCAGGGAACTCCTTCCATGCCTGCCTATCGATATACCAAGGGCAGGCCGGGCATGAGTGAGCCCAAGGCGCTGTAAACGCCCCGCGTATGCTGTGGGAGTGCAAATTCTCCCCCTGCCCACCAAATCTGATTATTCTGCCACTTCGCGCTGCAGCTCGGCGCGGAACTGCAGTTTTGCCAGTTCGGCATACTTGCCGCCTTTGCGCACCAGCTGGTCATGCGTGCCCTGGTCGATCAGGCGGCCCTTCTCCAGCACCAGGATGCGGTCGGCATCGCGGATGGTGGCGAGGCGGTGGGCGATCACCAGTGTGGTGCGGCCGGCCATCAGCCGCTCCAGCGCCAGTTGCACCAGCCGCTCGCTTTCGGCGTCGAGCGCCGAAGTGGCTTCATCGAGCAGCAGGATCGGCGCATCCTTGAGCAGCGCGCGCGCAATCGCCAGCCGCTGCTTCTGTCCGCCCGACAGCATCACCCCGCGTTCGCCCACGATCGAGTCGTAGCCGTTGCTGAGCTCGCTGACATAGTCGTGCACCAGCGCCGCCTTCGCCGCCGCCTCGATCTCGGCGAGGCTCGCCTCGGGCCGGCCGAAGCGGATGTTGTCGGCGATGGTGCCGGCAAAGATCGTCGGTTCCTGCTCGACATAGGCGAAGCGGCGGCGCAGCTGCTCGGGCTCGACATCGCGTACGTCGATGCCGTCGACCAGGATGCGCCCGGCGGTGACGTCGTAAAAGCGCTGCACCAGCGCGAACAATGTCGATTTACCGGCGCCGGATGCGCCGACCAGCGCCACCGTCTCGCCATGCGCAATCGCAAAGCTCATGTCGGAAATCACCGCTTCGCTGTCGCGCGTCTCGTAGGCGAAGCCGACATGCTCGAAGGCGACTGTCCCCAATGGCGGCACCGGCAAGGCCAGCGGCTGCGCCGGCGGCTTGATCGCCGGCTCGGTGTCGAGAATTTCGACCAATCGCTCGGTGGCGCCCGAAACGGTGTGGATCAGCCCCATGATCTCGGAGAGATTGGTCAGCGCATTGCTGGCCATCAGCGCGTAGATCATGAACTGCGCCAGCTCGCCGACCGTGACGACGCCGGTGAACACCGCGTTGGCGCCCCACCAGACCAGCACCACCAGGGCTGCGGTAGAGAGAAACAGCAGCCCGCCCAGCAGCGCGGCGCGCGCGCCGACCCGGCTGACCTCGGCTTCGAACGATTCCTCGGCGCGCGACCCGTAGAGCCGCGACTGCTCGGGCTCCTGCACGAAGCTCTTGATGGTCTTGCTGGCGCCCAGCGCCTCGGTGGCCATCGCCGACATGTCGGCCAGCGCATCCTGGGTGCGTCGCGACATCCGCCGCAGCCGGCGCGCATAGAGCATCACCGGGATGAGGATGGCCGGCCCGACGACGACGATGGTCAGCGCCAGGTAGGGGCTGGTGAGGAACATCAGCGTCA
>JAEUMC010000038.1 GCA_016793415.1 Devosia sp.
CGATGTTGCCGACCGACTTCGACATCTTCTTGCCTTCCGAGGTCAGAAACCCATGCGCGAAGACGCGATGCGGCACCTCGATGCCGGCGCTCATCAGGAAGGCCGGCCAGTAGACGGTGTGGAAACGGATGATGTCCTTGCCGATGACGTGCAGGTTCGCCGGCCAGAACTTCTTGAACTGCTCGGAAGCGGCATCCGGAAAGCCGACGCCGGTAATGTAGTTGGTGAGGGCGTCTACCCAGACATACATCACGTGCCCGGCAGCGCCCGGCACCGGGATGCCCCAGTCGAAGGTGGTGCGGCTGATCGAAACGTCGCGCAGCCCGGCTTTGACGAACGAGATGATCTCGTTGCGGCGCTCTTCCGGCGCGATGAAGTCAGGGCGGTCGGCATAGAGCTTCAGCAGCCGATCCTGGTAGGCCGAGAGACGGAAGAAATAGCTGTCTTCCTCAACCCATTTCACCTCGGCGCCGGTCGGCGCAAACTTCTTGCCGTCTTCGCCGTCGCTGAGCTCTTCCTCGTCGAAATAGGCTTCGTCGCGGACCGAGTACCAGCCCTTGTAGGTCGATTGGTAGATGTCGCCATTGTTGCTGGCGGCCATCTTGCGCCAGATCTCCTGGCTCGACTCGTAGTGGCGCGGCTCGGTGGTGCGGATGAAATCGTCGTTGGAAACGTCGAGGCGTGCCGCCAGCTCCTTGAAGCGGGCCGCGTTCCGGTCGGCCAGTTCGCGCGCCGTGATGCCTTCGGCTGCCGCCGTCTGCACCATCTTGATGCCGTGCTCGTCGGTGCCGGTGAGGAAATAGGTGTCCTTGCCCGAGAGCCGCGCCCAGCGGGCGATGGCGTCGGTCGCGATCATCTCATAGGCGTGCCCGATGTGCGGCGCGCCGTTGGGATAGGCGATGGCGGTGGTGACGTAGAACGTGTCGGTCATGGTGTCGGCTGGACGCTCAGGAGCTGGTGTTTCCGGATCGCATCGAAAAGCGCGACCAGGGTCTGCCGCATGTCGAGGTTGTATTCATCGGCATCGGCGAGTGAAGCTCGCGCCTTCTCCCATAGCTCGTTGGCAGAGGCAAGACGAACCCGGTCGCCACTAGCGGCGGCCGTCTTCGCCGCATCGGCCAGCCAGTCGCTGAGGATGTCGCGCGCGAAGCGCAGTTCGGCGGAGTCGCGATCGGCTGCCAGCGCATCGGCGAGCGCGATACGGGCTGCCGACGGCGCAGCGACGGGGTCGGCTAGCCAGCCCTGCAGCAGTTGCAGGGCGCCCCCCTCCCCCAGCAGCATGGCCTCGAAGCCGCGGCGCGGCCGCCCCCCCGCGAGCGAAACCGCCCGCTCGATAGCGAGGGGTTGTCCACCGACCTGGTCGAGCACGGTGCGGACATCGCTGTCGGCAATCGGCCGCAGCGCTACCTGGAAGCAGCGCGACTTGATGGTCGGCAGCAGTGAGCCCGGCCGGTGCGAGACGAGCAGGAACGTCGTATCGGCCGGCGGTTCCTCGAGGATCTTCAGCAGCGCATTGGCGGAGGAAGCGTTGCAGTCGTCGATCGGATCGACGATGGCGATGCGGTGGCCGGCACGGCCGCGGGTCATCCGCATTTCCTCAATGAAGCGGCGCACTTCCTCGACGCGGATGGCGGTGTAGTAGCCCTTGCCCGTATCGCGCACGGATTTCCGCATCACGAACAGGTTCGGATAGGCGCCGGCAGCGACCTGCGCCGCGATATGCTCGGGCGACTCGTCGCCGGTCTTTTCGAAGATGCGGCGCGCCAGGTCGAAGGCCAGCGTCGCCTTGCCGATGCCGCGCGGCCCGTGGATCAGGATGCCGCCGGGGAGCCGCCCGGCATCGAGCCGGTCGAGCAGCGTGGCGCGCGCTGCCGCGTGACCGGAAACGCCGGTCTGGAACTCGGGCAGCGGCACGCCCTCGAGCTGGTCGGGTTCGCGTTCGGGATAGTCCAATTCAGTCGGCCTTTGCCTCGAGCTCGGGGAAGCGCCGGATCAGCGTATCCCAGATCTCCTGCTCCAGCGCATCTTCCGATTGGCCGGCGGGCAACACCACGCAGCGCTCCGGGTTGGCCTTGCCGATGGCAAGAAACGCCTGGCGCAGGCGACGGTGCCACTCGAGATCTTCCTTCTCGAAGCGGTCGCCGGTCTCGGCCAGCGCCTTCTCGATCTCCCGATTGTTGACTCGTGCAAAGGCGACGGCCGGATCCATGTCGAGGATGAAGGTGATGTCGGGCTGATGCCCGTCCAGTGCCAGGGTTTCGAGCCCGCGGATCAGCTTGTCGTCGACGCCGCCGGTGAGGCCCTGATAGGCGCGGGTCGAATCGTGGAAGCGGTCGGAAATCACCCACTTGCCGCTGTTGAGGCTGGGGGCGATGAGCGAGCTGACGTGGTCGTAGCGCGCGGCGGCGAACAGCACGGCCTCGGCGCCGGCACCCCAGCTCTCGGAGCGCCCCTGCAGGATGAAGGCCCGTACTGCCTCGGCCTTCGGCGTGCCGCCGGGCTCGCGGGTCCGCACGGCTTCGATGTCCATGCGGTTGAGCCGGACCAGCAGGCGCTTGACCTGCGTCGACTTGCCGACACCTTCGCCACCCTCAAAGGTGATGAAACGGGCGGCGGGCTTCGCCGGCACATCGAGCATCTCTCGTTCAGTCCTGAGCTAGAGCCAGCCGAGCGCCAGTTCCTTCAGCGCATCGGTCGCCTTGCGGACGATATCGCCATCGGCGACATCCTCGCCCGCATAGAGCGGGGTGACCTGTACCACGGCCCCGTTGCACATGACATTGAGCTCGGCCAATTGATCGCCCTTCTGCACAGGCGGGCGGATCGGCGATTTGTAGGTGACGGTGGCCTGTGGGCAGTTCTGCGCCCCTTTGGGGAGGAACAGGTCGATGCTCCCCTTACCCACCAGCGACACCTGTCCGGCGCTGCCGCCATAGACATCGGCATGCGAAATCGCCGTGCCCTCGGGGAAGACCGGGATCAGCTCGAAGCCGCGGGTGCCCCAGGTGACGAGCTTGCGTGCCTCCTCGGTGCGCTCGGTCATCGATTTGAGCCCGTGCAACACGGCAATCAGCCGGCGGCCGGTCGCGGCGGTTGAAACCACCTCGCCATAGCCGGCGGCCTCGGTATGGCCGGTCTTCAGCCCGTCGACGCCGATGCCGATCTCGAGCAGCGAGTTGCGGTTCATCTGCCGGATCTTGTTCCAGGTGAACTCGCGCTCCGAAAAGATCGGATAGTACTCGGGAAACTGCGCGATGATGAAACGCGCGATGGTGGCGAGGTCGCGCGCCGTCGAGAACTGCGCCGGGTCGGGCAAGCCGGTGGCATTGACGAAGTTCGAACCGGAGAGGCCGATCTCCTTGCCCAGCTGGTTCATCATCTGCGCGAAACTGAGCTCACTGCCGGCAATCCCCTCGGCCAGAGCGATCGCTGCGTCGTTGCCGGACTGGATGATCACCGAACGGACGAGGTCCATCACCGGGACCTTCGAATTGAGCACGGCGAACATGGTGGAGCCGCCGGAAGAAGCGCCGCCATCGCGCCAGGCATGCTCGGAAATGAAGAACTCGTCGGTGGGTTGGAGCTTTTTGGTCTGCAGCTGGTCGAACACCACGGCCAGCGTCATCAGCTTGGCCATACTGGCGGGTTCGAGCTGCTCGTCACCCGCCTTGTTGAACAGGATCGTGCCGGATTCGTAGTCCATCAGCACTGCAAACGGCGCCTTGGTGTCGAAATCCTGCGCCAATGCGGAAGCCGCCCCGAGGACGGCAAACAGTGCGACCAGCAGTTTCAGGCCAAAATTCCGCAATCTCAACCCCGATCGCGGTCACTGCTCGACCGCTCTCAAACTAATAGAGCACCAGGTCCTTGAGTCCAAGTTGCCTGGCGAGCGACATCACATCATCCCGCGCCACACCGGGCTTAAGATGGGTGAGTGTCAGGCGTGTGGCGTCGGCGCCGGGAATGCGCACCGCATCTTCGTCGACCGCACCGAGCATGGCAAATTGCAGCGCTACGTCGTCGGCCTGCGCTGCGTCGGCAAATACGCCAAGTTCCAGCTTGATGGCGCGCTTGTCCTCGTCGACACTTGCAACCCAGGCGTCCAGCGAGCCCGAGCGCGTCGCCATGGCATTGGCGGCGGCGTGGGCGCTGGTGATCGCCTGGTCTGCCGCACTGCTGTCGACATAGCCGAACATGTCGATGATGCCGCCGATAAGGTTCGGCCGCTCTTCATTCATGGCGAGGCGGGTGGCGCCCTGCTCCATGCGGGTCGGTTTGTTGAGGCTGGCCAGCAGCATGCGGGTATCGTCGCCATTGAGCGGCGCCGGGCCGACATACTCGACCTGGATATTGCCGACGCCATGGTTGGCGTAGCCGAGAATCTCGGCGGTGCGATAGCTCACATCCATCACCCGGCCATGCAGATACGGGCCACGATCGTTCACCCGGCAGACGATCGAGCGACCATTGTCCATGTTGGTGACGCGGACATAGCTGGGCAGCGGCAGCACCGGGCTGGCGCAGGAAATGGCGTTGGCCGAGAAGATCTCGCCATTGGCGGTACGCCGGCCGTGGAAGTCGTTGCCGTACCAGGAGGCGCCACCCGAGGCGACATAACCGATCGGGTTCTCGATCGGCTCATAGACTTCGCCGCGCACCGTGTAGGGTTTGCCGACCATGTAGCGGCCGCCGCCCTTGGGCGGGTTCTTGGCGTTGGTGACGCGCGGGCTGACGGCGACACCGAATTCCTTGGAGGTGAAGGCCGAGCGCTTGATGTTGGGCACCCCTCCCCCACCACCACAGGCGGCCAGAACCGGCGCCACGAGCGCGGCGAGAACAAGCAGCCGGGCGGCCGCGCGAAGGTCGCGAGAAATCACTGCCAAAACCAGATCAACCCAAGAGAGATTTCCGCATCATACTCAAAGGCGTGCGGGGATGATCTCAAGGAAGCGCAACGTGGTTGCGACCGGGTTAATTTGCTTCAAATGCGAGCTATCTGGCCCGCCCAAGCCGTAAGTTCGGCGGTCACAATGGCGTGTTGCTCAACCAGCGCCATGTGCCCTGCCCTGGGCACGACCACCAGCCTGGCGCCCGCAATACCAGCGGCCATCTCGCGCGCCGCCTCGGGCACGGTGATCGCATCCTTGTCGCCGACCACCACCAGCGTGGGGACGTCAATGTCGCCGAGTTCAGGCCGTGAGTCCGGACGACCAATGATGGCGGTCTGCTGCCGGATATAGGTTTCTCCGCCGTTCGTGGTTGCCATGCGCACATGCAGGGCCTTGAGCCCGGCATCGCCGACGTGATCGGGATGCACCGCGTTGGGGAACGACTGCGCCACGGCCAGGTTGAACTTGCCCTGCTCGGTCAGCGCTATGGCGGCGCGCCGTTTCTCCGTCGCTTCCGGAGTATCAGCCCGCGCCGAGGTGTCGAGCAGCGCCAGCCTCAGCACGCGCCCCCTCGCCTGCCGCAGAATCTCGAAGGCGAGATAGCCGCCCATCGAGAAGCCGGCCAACGCAAACTGCGGCGGCGCGTCCTCGAGGATCGAAGCCGCGATCTCCCGCATCGAACTGCCTTGCGTGTGGTTGGCGATTGTCACCGGCCCGAGGTGCCACAGTGCCGGCACCTGGTGGGCATAGATTTCGGCCGTGCAGTTGAGACCGGGAACGAGGAGGATTGGCATCGTCATGAAGGCAGGAGTCCTGGTCGGTGGAACGTTTTCGCCCCCTCGAGGTGAGAACGGAAACGGGCTTGCTTGCCGCATGGTCGGCGATCATATAAAGATATCTTTATATCCCGCCGTGCGACCGTGCCGGCGGTGAACGCATTTTGGCGTGACAGACGTTGGAAAGTCGAGCGATGACTGAAGCTCAACACATTGAGATCGATAGAAATTCCTTGCCGAACGGCGAGGAGGTGCGGGCAGCCCTTACCCAGGCGGCCGCCGAACGCATCCTGATCCTCGATGGCGCCATGGGCACCATGATTCAGCAGCTGAAGCTCGACGAGGCCGCCTATCGCGGTGAGCGCTTCGAGGATTGGCACAAGGACGTGCGGGGCAATAACGACCTGCTCAACCTGACCCAGCCCGATGCGATCCGGGCCATCCACCTGCAATACTATCTTGCCGGGGCGGACATGGTGGAAACCAACACCTTCTCCTCCACCGATATCGTCATGGCCGATTACGGCATGCAGGCGTTGGCCTATGAGTTGAACGTCGCCGGTGCCAAGCTGGCGCGCGAGGCGGCGCAGCAGGCCTTCGACATCGACGGCAAGCGGCGCTTCGTGGCGGGTGCCCTGGGGCCGCTGAACAAGACCGCCTCGATGTCGACCGACGTGAACTCGCCGGGGCACCGGGCGATCACCTTCGACGAGATCGTCAAGGGCTATGCCGAGCAGATCAACGGGCTGATCGACGGCGGCGCCGACCTCCTGCTGTTCGAGACCATCACCGACACGCTCAACACCAAGGCCGGCATCTTTGCGGCGCAACGCATCTTCGAGGAACGCGGCTACGAGCTGCCGGTGATGATTTCCGGCACCATTACCGATCTCTCGGGGCGTACCCTGAGCGGCCAGACGCCGACGGCGTTCTGGTATTCGGTGCGGCACGCCAAGCCGTTCACCATCGGGCTCAACTGCGCGCTCGGCGCCAATGCCATGCGCGCCCATATCAACGAGCTCTCCGATGTCGCCGACACGCTGATCTGCGCCTACCCCAATGCGGGCCTGCCCAACGAGTTCGGCGGCTATGACGAGACGCCGGAATTCATGGCCCGGCAACTCGAGGGTTTCGCGCGCGATGGCTTCCTCAACATCGTCGGCGGCTGCTGCGGTTCGACTCCGGACCACATCCGGGCGATCAAGGAAGCGGTATCGAAGTACAAGCCGCGCAAGATTCCCGAAGTGCCGACCTTCCTCAGGCTGAGCGGCCTCGAGCCGTTCACGCTCACCGAGGACATCCCGTTCGTCAACATCGGCGAGCGCACCAATGTCACGGGCTCGGCCAGGTTCAGGAAGCTGATCACCGCCGGCGACTACACCGCCGCGCTCGAAGTGGCCCGCGACCAGGTGCAGAACGGCGCCCAGGTGATCGACATCAACGTCGACGAGGGCCTGCTCGACAGCCAGAAGGTGATGGTCGAGTTCCTAAACCTGCTGGCCGCCGAACCCGATATTGCCCGGGTGCCGCTGATGATCGATTCTTCGAAGTTCGAGGTGATCGAAGCCGGCCTGAAATGCGTGCAGGGCAAGGCGCTGGTCAACTCGATCTCGATGAAGGAAGGCGTCGACAAGTTCCTCGAAACCGCACGGCTGGTGCGCGCCTACGGCGCCGCCGTGGTGGTGATGGCGTTCGACGAGCAGGGCCAGGCCGATACCTATGAGCGCAAGGTCGAGATCTGCTCGAAGGCCTATGAGCTCTTGACCGAAGAGGTCGGCTTCCCGCCCGAGGATATCGTCTTCGACCCCAACATCTTCGCCATCGCCACCGGCATCGAAGAGCATGTCGGCTACGGCATCGCCTTCATCGAAGCGACGAGGACTATCCGGCAAACTCTTCCGCACGCTCATATTTCCGGCGGCGTGAGCAACCTCAGTTTCTCCTTCCGCGGCAACGAGCCGGTGCGCGAGGCCATGCACTCGGTGTTCCTCTACCACGCCATCCAGGCGGGCATGGACATGGGCATCGTTAATGCTGGGCAGTTGGCTGTCTACGATACGCTGGAGCCGACGCTGCGCGAGGCCTGTGAAGACGTGATCTTCAACCGCCGGGCGGATTCGACCGAACGGCTGCTGGAGATTGCCGAGCGCTTCAAGGGCCAGGCCGGCGGCGAGCAGAAGGCCAAGGACCTGACCTGGCGGACGAAGCCCGTCGCCGAGCGCATCTCGCACGCGCTGGTCAACGGCATCACCGAGTTCATCGACGAGGACACCGAGGAAGCGCGGCTCGGCGCCGAGCGTCCGCTGCACGTCATCGAGGGCCCGCTGATGGCTGGCATGAGCGTCGTCGGCGACCTCTTCGGTTCCGGCAAGATGTTCCTGCCGCAGGTGGTGAAATCCGCCCGTGTGATGAAGCAGGCCGTGGCCCACCTCCTCCCCTTCATGGAGGCGGAGAAGGAAGCCAATGGCGAGGCCGTGGGCAGGAAGAGCGCCGGCAAGGTGCTGATGGCGACGGTGAAAGGCG
>JAEUMC010000925.1 GCA_016793415.1 Devosia sp.
ACCTCATCGATCGGACCGGCGCCGAAGCCTTTGTAGTAGTCGGCATTGCGCGTGATGGTCATCTGACTGCCGCGATCCCAGCTCTTGAGGCTGTAGGCGCCGGCGCCGGCGACATTGGTCGCGAGCCAGGTCTGGCCGTCATCCGCGCCTTCATTTGCCTTCACCAGCTCCTCGTTGAGGATGAAGATGGCCGGCACCGTGGTGAGGAACGGCGCGAAGGTCTTGGAGAGGGTGAATTTCACCGTCTTGGCGTCGACAGCGGTCACCGAGCCGGGTGCCAGCACGCCTGCGAACAGGTTGGCCGGGCCCTGGTTGATGCGCAGCAGGCGCTCGACCGTATAGACCACGTCGCTGGCTTCGACCGGCGAGCCGTCGGCGAACTTGGCATCGTCGCGCAGCTTGTAGGTGACTTCCTTGGCATCGTCCGACACCGTCCAGCTCTCGGCCAGCTCGGGGACGATATTGCCGGCGGAATCGACGGTGACGAGGCCGTCATAGAGGTTCACTGCCGCCATGTAGTCGGTGTAGTCCGAGATCTTGGCCGGATCGATGGTGCCGAAGATCTGCACGGTGTTCATCGTCACGGTGACCGCCATGGCGGGCGCTGCGCCCAGCATGAGGGTCGAAAGTGCAGTTGCTGCAAGAAGCCTGTGCTTGGTCATGGCTGAGATGTTCCCTGTCCCTTTTGGTACCCGCCCGGCGCTAAGCCCCACGCCCGGAAGGTAGCCCGGCTGCGCCGGCACCCCTCTCGGCTCGTGTGTCACCCTGCGGTCGCACGAGCCCGATAAGGGAGCTTCGCAACAGGCGGGCATGACGCTCAAGGCGCAAAGACGGCTAGGTTTTCGACTAAAACGTCTAGGTTCTAGCCCACCAATCCCAAGGCGCGCGCCGCGCTGATCGCCTCGCGGCGACGCGTGCAGCCGAGCTTGCGATAGGCATTGGACAGGTGGAATTTGACCGTCGCCTCGCTGAGGCCGAGCGCGTTGGCGATGAACTTGTTCGACGATCCCTCCGAGATCATCAACAAGACCTTGGTCTCGCGCCGGCTGAGCCCGTTCTGGGCTCCCAGCGCCGAGTTGGGGAGTCCGCCGTCGCGCAGCCGGCGCAGCACCTGCCGCACCGGGGCGGAAATCTCGAGATACTCGCCGATGCGCTGCTGTTCGATCAGTTCGCTGAGGAACACCCGCTCCTCGGCCAGCGGAGCAATGGCGCCGAGCCGCGCCGCATCCTCGAACACCTTCTGCAGCAGCGCGCGAGCCCGCGACAGGTTACGCTGTCGCTTGTAGACGAAGGCCAGCCAGACTTCGGCGCAGAGCCGCTGCCGGCCGGTGAGGTTCAGGTTGCCGATGATATGGCCAAGCTGCCGTTCGAGATGCGGCCGGGTCGGCTGCTCATAGACGATGTGCCTCAGCCAGATCATCGCCTGGACGATTTCGTCGCGGTCTTTCAGGCGCTCGAGCTCTTCGCCCGCCGCCGCAACCCAGGCGCGGGTGATGCGGGTGGCGAGCGCCGCAACCTTCTCGGCCGCCTCCTGCCAGCGGTTGGCGTTCTGCAGGATCGCCGCCTCCCTGAGCTCGATCATCAGGCCGAACTGCCGGTTGGAGACCTGGTAGACGCGCCAGCGATCGAGGAAATTCCGCGCTGCGATGGTGGAAAAGTGCTCGCTCAGCGCCTGGCTGCCATAGTGCAGGGCGAACTCGATCAGGCTGGGCCAGATCTCACCATGCACGAAATCATCGAGCTCGGTGCTGAGGAACCGGGCGAGCGGTTCGGGCTTGCCGCCCTCATAGTCGATGCAGGCCTCGAGCAGCCCCAGCAGGCGCTCGTCGCCCGGGCTGTCGAACGATACGGCGTGCAGGTAACGCGCAGCCTGTTCGGCATGCCGGCGGGCATTGATGGCATCGCCGGTCAGGAGACGGATCAGCGCCTGGTGCAGGCTGATGTAGAACGCCAGCATCGGCACCTTGGCCTGCTCGTAGTGATAGAGTGCGCGCTGGGCGACATCTTCGGCGGCCGCGAGGCGGCGCCCGCGGATGTAGAATTCCAGCACCGAGTTGTAGAAGCTGCCGCGCACGATGTGATCGTCGAGCGGCAGGTCGCCGAGGGTGTCGAACACCTGCTCGAACAGCAGGTCGGTCAGCTGGTAATCCTCGTAGATCAGCATCACCACGCGGAAGGCCAGGAGGTCGGTGCTGTACTTTTCGCGGTGGGTGAACACGCTGTGGAAGTCATTGATCCCACTGCCGAAGCGGTCGGCCAGCAACCGCCGCGCCCGCGCAACCTCGCCATGCTTGAGCGCCTGCATCGCAAGGCTCATCACCAGCGTGTCGTTGCCAAGCGCGTACTCGGTCGGAAAGCCCGCGAGCGCCTGGTCGAAGGCGGCAGCCCCGTGCCTGTAGAGATAGAAGCGGCCGCCGGCCGCAGCGTAGACGGCAAGGGCATCATCGAAGCTGCCGATCGACTGCCAGGTGGTGATGGCATCCGTCACCAGGCCCTGCCTCGCATAGGCGGTGGCAAGCTCGGCCGCCCGTTCGGGATGGGTGCGTCGGTCCGCGATCTCGGCGGCAAGGGCACGCCGCAGGGCGGGGCGTACCGGATCAAGCAGCGTGAGCAGCCCGTCGTCAGGGCTTGGAGCCGTGCCGCCGTCCAGCCAGACTGCAAGCGCTACCAGCTCGCCCCCGTGCATCGGCGCCATCAATTCGTTCGCAAGGAAGCGGGCCAGGGTCTCGTCGTCGGTCCCCGATCGACCAAGCAGGATCGGCCAGCCATGTGACTGCCGAAACACGCGTTCGGCGAGACGGGTCGGCATTGTCTGCCGCAACTCGTCACGCCCGATCAGCAGTTCCGGGACGCCGAAGCAGCGGACGCGCCCGTACACCGTGGCACGATCAAGCGACGGCAAGACCGTCTCGGGTCGCTTGGCGATGATGATGCGGCGGGCGCCCGAGATGCAGGCCTCGGGCAGGGGATCTGGCGCGCTGCCCGGCGGGACGTCCCACAGGGTGATCAGCGCGCCGCTGTCCGGCGGCGCCGAAGCCGAACGATGGACGCCCACTCCCAGCTCCTCCGCCAGTTGCACCAGCAGGATGGATTTGCCCATGCCTGCCGGAGCCTCGAGCAGCAACACTGTCTCTGGCGAGCCGAGCAGCTCGCTTCGCTTGCGTGCGCGGTCGATATGCAGAGTCGTCGGGGCGGCAGACATGTTTGTCGAAGGCAACGCCGGTCCTGTGTTTCACAGAACAAGGCCGGAAAAACCGGACCTGCACAAGGCGGCAGCGCGCTTCATGCAGAAATGGCCTGCCACTGCCCCCGTTCAGCTTGCATCAAGAATTACTCTGCCATATGAACCGCGTCGGTGGGGCCACATGGCGGAGTGGTTACGCAGCGGATTGCAAATCCGTGTATTCCGGTTCGATTCCGGATGTGGCCTCCAACCTCCTTCTTTCCAGCATCTGAGCCCCGCGTGCGCCGGTGGCCGGTGAGAGGGACGCCTCTCCATGCCGACGTCCATGTCCCGCAACTGCGCTGAAGCCGTGACCTGGTACACCCGCTTGCCTGGTGCCCCGCATTCGTCGCGTCGGGCACCGAAGTGGTCTGGGAGTCTGCCGAGCACCGTTACCTTGCCATCGAAGAGCAACCTGAGCACGCCGGACATTCGGTCGTGACAGAGTCCGTTGACGACTTCGACGACCGCTTGGCGCAGATCGCATCGCGTCGACTGCAGCCGGCGACGGAGCAGCGCTACGGCAACAGTGTCCGCAACGCGCTATTCCGGGATTCGGATGGCAATGAGATCGGGTTTGGTGGAGCCCCCTTCGCCGCACCGCCTTCGGCCGGCTGATGCTGCGGTGCCGTTGACGGCGGGCAACTGCCGTATGGCCGTCGCGCTCGCCGAAGGACTTCCCGAGCCGGCTTCGGAAGACGCGGACCTGCCGCACCGGCAAAGCTGTCGATCAAGCATCTGCTTGCCGTTCGGCCATGGACCGACTGGCGGGGATGCGGTAGTACTTTGTCCGGGCTC